>JAYTGY010000216.1:0-2257 GCA_043733065.1 Ferruginibacter sp. | reverse complement strand
TTGGTTAATCTAAAAACTGAGGGTATTTACCAGCTTGCAATAAAAGCACAGGATGGATCTACTAATAAGTTACAACAGATATTAGTAAAATAGTTTTTAGAAATATTTAAATTAGAAATTCTAATGGTTATACCTGTTATAGAAGACGGTGCTTATAACATGTTTGTAGCCGTGGAAAAATTTATGACAAAGAGGCTGATAAGCTTTTTAGTTGTACAATTAAACTTTAAAAAAATATGAAATTGGTCCATCGTTATCTACAAAATATGCCAATGGGTTTACGCAAATTTTATCTTCGCAATTATTCCTACTATTTAAACGCATGCTTACAGAAGTTTTGCAAGTAGAATTAATTGTTTTCTAACCCCATTGCAGCCTGTTTCATTTGGTGTGTGGTGTCTTTTCCGAGGTATTTTTCTATTCTATTTTCGAGGAGATAAATAAGTGGGGTGAGAATAATGGCAACAGTAAATTTATACATATAATTAACCATGGCAATGGCTAATACTTTTTGAAAACTCCAATCTTTGCCAATATAAAATGCAATAAATAGTACTATAAAGCTATCTACCAATTGCGATATTAATGTAGATCCAGTAGCTCGAAGCCATACTTTTTTTTCGCCAGTAACTTTTTTTATTTTATGAAAAACAGTTACATCAACTATTTGTGATACCATAAAGGCAACAATGCTGCCAAATATAATCCACATGCCTTGTCCAAAAACAGAGTTAAAGGCCTTACTCATATCTGGCACACCATCTTGCACACCTGTACCATACCAAAAGTCTGCGCCCGGCACCCTCATAGCCATATAAAACATTAAAAAAGCATAAGCAATTAGTGCAACGGCTATGTAAGATATTCTACGTACAGCTTTAGGGCCGAAATATTCATTTACAATATCTGTCATTATAAATTCTAACGGCCACAATAAAACACCACAAGTAAGACTTAATGATAAACCACTTTCGCCCAATAAAGAAAAGTTGAAAGGTGTAGCACCAAATAATTTTTCTAAAGAAAATATTTTACCGCCTATGCATTCTGCAATGAGTGCATTGGCTACAAAAAATGCAGTAACTACTAAAAAAAGTTTTGTGGATTTATCTTTTAAAATAGACGTTATCATTGGTGCAAATTATAATGAACATATCTTCAACTAACAATAATACTATGCTGTTTTCCAAATAAAATTATACCAAATTTCTATAGGCAACATTATCAAATTAAAATAAAGTATAAACTTAGAAAAAAGCAATGGCTTTTGCATTATTTTTTTAAATGCAATTATGAAAAGAAAAACCACATCTAAAATTAATGAAAGAAATAAACCCAATACCAAAATAGAAGCAACAACTGAGTGTAATGGAATAAGGGCTTCAGGATTTCCACCTTTTCTAAACGAAAGTTCTATCAAACGCATTACTACAGCAATTACAAAACAGCAGTTACAAATAAAAACTATTTTAGAAAATGTACGCATAAGAAAAGTTACGGGTTTAAGAATTACGAGTTGCGGGTTTGTAAATTTGATCTTATACTTTGCAAATTATACAACTAAAAATTTATAAAGAATGTTCGAGTCAAATAACCTTCAACTTTAAACCTTCAACTTTCAACTATTTTCCTTTCCCCCACCCAAACCAATCATTACCATTTGCAAATAACATTAGCGAAAGCAAAATAATCATACCTGCTATTTGTGCATACTCCAAAAACTTTTCGTTTGGTTTACGACCAGTTATCATTTCGTATAAAGTAAATACTACGTGTCCGCCATCAAGTGCTGGTATTGGTAATAAATTCATAAAAGCTAAGATAATAGAAAACATTCCTGTCATCACCCAAAACCTTTCCCAATCCCATCCATTGCCAGAAAACACACTAGCCATACCTTTAAAACCACTCATACCTTTTACTGCGCCTGTTTTTGGTGTTACTACTTTCTTCATCTGATCCATATAAAATTTAAGCTCAGTACCTGTTCTTCTTACGCCTGCAGGAAAAGAGGCAAAAAAACCATATTTCTTAATACTATATTTTAAAATACCCAGACTATCCAGTTGTTTAAAATCGGTAATTGGAGCAAACCCAATTTTTGCATCATTCGAAATTGAAACAGTCAAATCAACAACTTTTCCATCACGCATTACTTTCAATGCTACATTTTTCCCTTTTTTGTTTTCATTTATTATCCTCAATTCATCCATAAAAAAAACTGGTATACTATCAATTGAAATTAAACTATCTTTTG
>JAYTGY010000215.1:0-1773 GCA_043733065.1 Ferruginibacter sp. | reverse complement strand
CTACTAAATGTTTAAGCTGCGGCTCGCCTGTAAAAGGCCGTGCAGATAAAAAGTTTTGCAACGATTATTGCAGAAACGAATACAATAATGGTTTAAAATCGAACACTACAAACCTTGTGCGCAACATAAATAATGCACTAAGCAAAAACCGCCGCATATTAGAAAACCTTATACCAGCAGGGCAAGAAACCGCAAAAGCAAATGGCGAAAAATTATTAGCAAAGGGTTTTCAATTTAAATATGGCACACATTCTTATACAAATAAAAAAGGAGATATATATTTCTTTTGCTACGATATGGGTTATTTGCCTTTAGAAAATGATTGGTATTTGGTAGTGAAGAGGAAGGAAGAATAAGAAGAAAAAATTACTCTTCGCTTATAACAAATGTAACAGGCTGTCGTCTATAAGCTTTTACAATATTTCCATTTTGCATGGCAGGAATCCAATTGGGTCCCCTTTTTATTACACGCACTACTTCTTTTTCCATTCCGTACCCATGATTTGTTTCTGCTTTTACATTTGAAATTTTACCACTTTTATCAACTATAAACAATACCACAACCATATATGTACCAACAGGAGCTTTTTTTCTGCTGGGAATATCTGCTTTTAAATTTTTTTGAAGATAATTTCGCCATGAGCTAGCGCCTCCCGGAAATTCAGCCTCCACTTCTACTCTAGTAAAAGGAGAATCTGTGCTGTCAATTATCTGCACCTTTTCTTGTGCTTCTACTTTTACAATTAAACAAAGTAAAAAGATAGTAGTATAAAATATTTTTCTCATTTTATAATTTTTCTAAAAATATCACAAACTAACCAAATCCATCAAATTATTTTTATTCTTACCTTCACACTATGCAACCACTTACTATAAGCATTATACAAACAAACCTACATTGGGAAAACAAAGCAGCCAATTTGCGTATGCTTGAAGATAAAATAAAAAACAGAGAAGAACCCACTGAAATTGTAGTATTACCCGAAATGTTTACTACAGGGTTTTCTATGAACCCCGCTGCATTTGCAGAAACAATGGATGATGAAACCGTGGCGTGGATGAAAAAAATTGCCGCCGAAGAAAAAATAATTCTTACAGGAAGTGTAATTATAAAAGAAGACAATAAATATTTTAATAGACTTATTTGGATGTTGCCCAATGGACAATATGGCCATTATGATAAACGTCATTTATTCGGTTTTGCAAAAGAAGATGAACATTATAATGCTGGCAATAAAAGATTAATAGCACAAGCTAAAGGCTGGAAAATAAATTTGCAAGTGTGTTACGATTTGCGTTTCCCCATTTGGGCTAGGCAACAACCCAACGAAAATAAAGAACCAGAGTTTGATATTTTAATCTATGTAGCCAACTGGCCCGAGCGCCGCAGCCATGCATGGAAAACGTTGTTGTGTGCAAGGGCAATAGAAAACCAGTGTTATGTAATTGGTGTAAACCGTGTGGGAGATGATGGCAATAAAATTTATCATAGCGGCAATTCGATGATTATAGATCCGCTTGGGCAAGTGCTGTATCACAAAGCAGATGACGAAGATATGTTTACGATTACTTTAGAAAAAGAGATCCTATTAGAAGTGCGAAATAAATTTCCGTTTTTGAAAGATGCGGATAAATTTATAATTAATAACGAATAATTAATAACGTATTAAAATAGCAACTTTTTTAAAATATACATTGCCATTGATGCAAGAACTAGGCATTTAAAAAATTATTAATTATTAGTTGTAGAATTATTAATTAATTCCCTTACCA
>JAYTGY010000214.1:0-4003 GCA_043733065.1 Ferruginibacter sp. | reverse complement strand
ATATTCCATTATTTTTTAACGCCGCCGTTCCGCCTTTGTTGGCATCTGCTTAATCCTTCCTATCTCACCGTTCCATAATTTTAACGCCGCCGTTGTTGGTATGCAGCGCAGGCGGAGCAGCCAAGCGTACCAACAACCAGTGTAGCGCATCCATAAGAAATCATATTTTCCCCCCTTGTTGGCATCTGCTTAATCCTTCCTATCTCGCCGTTGCATCATCGTAGAGCCCCCGTTGTTGGTATGCAGCGCAGGCAAAGCAGCCAAGCGTACCAACAACCAGTGAAGCGCATCCATAAAAAACTGTATTTTTAAAAATATGAAAATGATTTACCCAACAGAGTGGCCACAATTTTATACTGCCACCATACTTAACTGGCAGCATCTACTAAAAGACGATAAATACAAAAATATAATAGTAGAAAGTTTACAATTTTGTGTAAAAGAAAGCAAAGTTAAATTATACGCATTTGTAATAATGAGCAATCATATTCATTTAGTTTGGCAACAAATACCTCCTACCACAAAAGTAAAACTGCAACATAGTTTTATGACATTTACTGCACAAAAAATAAAAGAAGATTTGCAGAAGAATAATCAGGTATTATTAGAAACTTTTAAAGTAAATGCTACAGATAGAATGTATCAAGTATGGGAGAGAAACCCATTAACGGTTGATTTATTTTCGCCAAAAGTATTTTATCAAAAAATAGATTACCCGCATTTTAATCCTGTAGTAGCGGGCTTGTGTATTAACGCTGAAGATTATTATTATTCTTCAGCAAAATTTTATGCTACAGGCATAGATGAATTTAGTATGCTTACTCATTATGATGAGTGAGTTTTTGTTTAATAAATTTTTAGTGCGTGCAAGTGTTGTTGGTACGCCCTGCTGCTCTACCTGCGCTGCATACCAACAACGGAGGCGCTTCACGAAAAAGACCTATTACTTCAACGTTTTTTTGTAGATTTGAGTTCCTACAATAGGCAAAAATAAATACAACAAAATGCTAAACAAATATTTCACCCCTTTCCCAATTTTAAAAACCGAAAGGCTCACCCTCAGGCAGCTATTAATTAATGATGATGAAGACATTTTTACTTTGCGTACTGACAGGGAAATAAATAAATACCTTGACAGACCATTAAGCCATACTATTGAAGACGCAAGGAATTTCATAAACACAGTTAATGAAAACATCCATAAAAATGTATCTCTTTATTGGGCAATAACCTTAAGTGACAGCAATACATTTGTTGGTACAATTTGTATTTATGGTTTTTCAGATGAAAATGACAATTGTGAAATTGGTTATGAACTTTTAACCAATTTTCAAGAACAAGGAATAATGAAGCAAGCTGTAGAAAAAGTTATTGACTATGCATTCCATACAATTAAAGTTCAAAAAATGGAAGCTCTCCTTCATAGAGATAATTTGCGTTCTATAAAACTGTTGGAGAAACTATTGTTTAAAAAATCAAATAAACCTGATGAGACAACGCCAGAATTAATATGTTACCAACTGACAAATTTCAGTGAAAATCTTAAATAAAAATTCCACTAGGCAGGTTTGAGGCATAGGAAAATATGCATTAACAACATGTACGCAAAATTATAAAAAGAGGTTTGTGCAAAGTCCCTAATGTCGCAGAGATACCGACACTATTGCATTCTATTGAAATGGTCAATTCTGTGGAAAAACAATCTAAGGAAAAAGAAAATCTTGATTTTTTAAATTATAACTTTGCTTTTAAATATAGCGTTAAAACATTAAAACCGCCTACCACTCCAATTGTACATTGTGCTTACTTGAAAGAAATTACAACTAATTAACTTTTACAAAAAAATTATAAAAAAATATGCTACATAAAAGATTTAATTTTGTTACAATGCTGTTAACATCTGTAATATGCAGTGCAGCGGCGGTTACTGGGTACAAAGCGTTTATAGCACAAGATGAGGAAACCGAAACAATTCAAGCACCCGCCTCTTGCGAAACAATTACTCATAGGTTAGAAGGTTATGATTTTATTAAACCTTTATTATATGTAAACAAATCGTGCGAATCGGACAAATTACTTGGTTTAAAGATGAACATTGAAAATGCCATAAATAATCATCAGCAATCAGGCAGCATAGACCACGCATCTGTGTATTTAAAAGTTTTAAGCAACCGAGAATTTATTAGCATCAATGAAGGTAAAATGTACCATCCTGCATCCCTCATTAAGTTGCCAATACTAATTACTTTTTTGCAAATGGAAGAAAATCATCCTGGAACTTTAAACAAAAAACTAGTGTTTCATTTACCAAAAGGCGGAGTACCACCTCAAACTTATAACACCAACCAAATAGTACCCGAAAAAAGTTACACCATAATTGAACTACTAAAATATATGGTTGCATATTCAGATAATAATGCAACATACTTACTTAACAGCAATATAGATTTAAACGCATTCACAAAAATGTTTTCCGATTTAGGTTTAAAAGTTCCTGATGTACACGACATGGATTATCAGATTTCCGCCACTGATTATTCTGTATTCTTAAATATAATTTATAATGCAGGTTTATTAACAATCCAAAATTCTGAATTAGTTGCCAAACTTTTAAATGAATGTGATTTTAAAGAAGGAATACAAAGTGGTTTGCCAAACGATATTAAAATTATTCACAAATTTGGAGAGTGGGGCACGCCAACTAATCCCAACATTCATCAGCTATCAGAATCTGCAATAATTTATTTAGACAAAACACCTTATATCCTTACCATTATGTTACAAGGAAAGGATGTGAAAAAACTACCCGCAGTATTAGGTGATATTTCAAAAACAGTTTATTATCATCTTAAACGTAACACAGCGAATTGATACTCCTAAAACCTTGTAGAAATTTTACATTTTTTTCAACTGCACTTTGCTAACTCTTAATTGATTTGGAGCTTGAGCGGCAAACCATTATTGAACATTGGTTTCCGGTTATTCGCTACAATATTTTTTTTCTCCCGCCGAATGCGGGATCAAAAAAATATTTTCGCTGCTACCCGGGCTAGGCTGAGCAGAAAAACTTTATTGAACTTTTATTATGCAATAAATTGAAGCGGATGGTGTGTGAGACATCAAAACTGTTCAGAAGATTACATAATTTATTTTACATGCCGCTCCTACGGAGCTCTACTGCCAACTTTTAATATTCTTCTACTGGCATATCGCTCCTATGAAGCTATCAGTTGTAAGTATTTAGCCTCGTTAGAGGCAATATGCCAGTAGGAATTAGTAATAAAATGTAAGCAGAGCTCCGTAGGAGCGGTATGTTTTATTTCTTCCGAACACTTGTGGTGATATATGCACCAAGACGAGCGAAACTTCCCCAACAATTTCATCTTAATAAAATATTTAACCGAATATATGCGAAACCGAATAGTTGCGAAACCGAATAGTTGCGCATATATTTGCAACCGATTAGCTGCGTAAGAAAAAATTAAAACAATATGAGACGAGATATTTTTAAAGCAATAGCTGACCCTACAAGGCGGGCAATTATTACCTTAATTGCATTGCAGGCCATGACACCAAATGCTATTGCAGAAAACTTTCACAGCAGTAGGCAATCTGTTTCTAAACACCTGCGCATACTTACAGAATGCGAACTCGTAAAACAAGAACAACAAGGCAGAGAAATTTACTACTCACTCCAAATTAAAAAAATGAAAGAAATTGATAAATGGTTAAACCAATTTAGAAAAATATGGGAAACCCAATTTAATCAACTCGACAAAGTATTATCAACCATTAAAAAACAGAAAAAATGAAAAATTTACTATTCGATTTTACCGTTGACAAAGCAACAAAAAAGGTATTCATAACCAGAGAATTTGATGCTGAGCTTTCACTTGTATGGGATGCTTTTACCACACAAAAAATTCTTGACCAATGGACGGCACCTGCACCTTGGTTATCAAAAACAAAACATATGAATTTTGTAGTAGGTGGAAAAAGATTT
>JAYTGY010000213.1:0-3387 GCA_043733065.1 Ferruginibacter sp. | reverse complement strand
AAAGATACTGGTAGCAATAGTTTTGCCATTGGTAGTATTATAAAAGTATTTTGTAAAAATGAAATTCTTAACAGAGAAATTTATCCTGCACGTGGTTTTCAGAGCAGTGTAGATTATAAAAATATAATTGGCATTGGTAATAGAAAAATAGATTCTATTTTAATTGTTTGGCCAAATGCAATGATTACAAAAATAGATACGATTGGCATTAATAAAAATTATGTAATTGATAATTCAAAAGCGAAAAAATATAAATTTAATTATTTGCCTTTAAACTATGCACCTACACTATTTGTGGCAGATAGCAGTTTTAAATTTGATAAGCATATAGAAAATGATTTTGTGGATTTTTACCAAGAAAGAAATGTACCTACCATGCAAAGCAAAGAAGGCCCAAAAGCTGCACATGCAGATGTGAATGGTGATGGACTGGAAGATGTATTTATTGGTGGCGCAAAAGACCAAGCAGGGCAATTGTATTTACAAACAAGTACTGGAAGTTTTGTAAAAAAAATAGAAAAAATATTTGAAGATGATAAAGCTTTTGAAGATATAGCCCTTTGTTTTTTTGACGCAGATGGAGATGGCGATAATGATTTATTTGTAGGCAGTGGTGGTAATAATGAAGCACCAAGAAGTGTAAGATTACAACATCGATTGTACTTCAATGATGGAAAGGGGAATTTTACAAAATCTATAAACAATTTTTCAGAAAATAGTGCCAATATTTCGGTAGCTATTACATATGACTATGATGGAGATGGTGACCAAGATTTGTTTATTGGCGGTAGAAGTTTGAGTTATAACTATGGCGCAAACCCAACGAGTAGTATTTATGAAAACGATGGTAAAGGGCATTTTACAGATGTAACAAAAATAAAAGCTGCTAGCATAGAAAAAATAGGAATGGTTACAGATGCAGTGTGGACTGATGTTACAGGCGATGCAAAAAAAGAATTAGTGATTGTAGGTGAATGGATGAGTCCGAAAATATTTACTTATACAAATGGGAAATTTACAGAAACAAAAACCAATATAGACAATATGAATGGCTGGTGGCAGACCATACAAGCAGCAGATTTGGATGGCGATGGAAAAAAAGATTTGGTATTAGGGAATATTGGAGAGAACTTTTATTTGCAACCAGATTCTGCAAAACCAATAAAACTTTGGATAAACGATTATGACCAAAATGGATTACCAGATAAAATTTTTTCGCAAACAATAGATGGTAAAGATGTGCCTGTTTTTTTGAAGAAAGAATTTACAGAAGCATTACCGTCATTTAAAAAAGATAACTTGAGGCATCATGCATTTGCAGAAAAAACAATACAAACATTGTTTAAGCCTGAGCTCATAAAAACATCTACTGTAAAAACATTTAATTATAGTAGCAGTTGTATTGCTTATAATAAAAGCAATGGTAGTTTTGATATTGTTGCCTTGCCATTAACTACTCAACTATCTTGTGTTAATTCCATTTTATGCAAAGACATAAATGGAGATGGGAAAACGGATTTAATACTTGGCGGAAACTTACCTGATTGTTTACCACAATTTGGCAGATTGGATGCTAGTTTTGGAACTGTGTTGATGAATAAAGGAAATAAAGTTTTTGAAGAAATATCATCCTTACAAAGTGGAATAAATGTTTCAGGGGTGGTAAGGGATATTCAAAATGTAAAAACGAAAAATGGGGATGTGTTGTTGTTTTTGAGGAATGATAATTATCCAGTTTTGTATAGGTTAAACAAATAATGGCTATGTGAAACTATGCTTCTATTGTGCCTATATGTAAGGTTAACCACATAGAAACATAGGCGCATAGAAATACACATAGTATTGAAAGAATAATGAAATGAATAAATTGTTAAATAAATATTGCTTCAATAATAATCTCATTTTTGTAGGGGTACTTATACTTATTTTTTCTTGCAATCATAAAAAAGAAAATGCCAAACCTGTTTTATTTGAAGCATTAGAAAGCACACAAACAGGCTTAAATTTTTCTAATAAACTTACTCCCCGTGCAGATTTTAATATGTTTAAGTACATGTATTTTTACAATGGCGCAGGTGTTGGTGCAGGTGATTTTAATAATGATGGCTTAACAGATCTATTTTTTACAAGCAACCAACATCAAAATAAATTATTTCTTAACAAAGGAAATTTAAAATTTGAAGATGTAACAGCCGCATCAAAAATACCAAATGATAGTGCTTGGAGCACGGGTGTATCTGTTGTAGACATCAATAACGACGGGCTTTTGGATATGTACGTTTGTCGTGTAGGTAATTTTGAAATATTACAAAGCCACAATCAATTTTTGGTTTGTAAAGGCATTGATAAAAATGGCATTCCCTTTTATGAAGATGAAGCCACACAAATGGGATTGGCAAAATCTGCTTTTGGTACACAAGCAGCATTTTTAGATTATGATAGTGACGGTGATTTGGATATGTATTTGATGAATCACTCATTGCGTTACAATGGAACATTTAATGAACGCAAAACTTATGAAAACACAAGAGATAGTTTAGCTGGCGATATGTTATTTAAAAATGATAACGGAAAGTTTATTGATGTATCAAAACAAGCAGGCATTAGTGGCACGGTTATAAGTTATGGCTTAGGTATTTGTGTTTCAGATATAAATTTGGATGGGTGGCCTGACATTTACATTGGAAACGATTTTCATGAAAATGATTATTTGTACATCAACCAAAAGAATGGAACGTTTGCAGAAACTTTGCAAACACAAACCATGCACACGAGCCAATTTAGCATGGGTGTAGATGTAGCGGATATAAACAACGATGCCGCTCCAGAAATTATTTCCATGGACATGCTGCCTTATGACCCCAAAATATTGAAACGTTCATTGGAAGAAGATGATTATAATTTGTTTAATTATAAAGTAAAGGCTGGTTATCACCCACAGTTTAGTAGAAATGCTTTGCAAATAAATGATGGTAGAGGAATGTTTAAAGAAGCTGCCATGTATGCAGGTGTGGAAGCTACAGACTGGAGCTGGGCTGCATTGTGGACAGATTTTGATAATGATGGCTGGAAAGATTTGTTTGTAAGCAATGGAATTCCGAAGCGATTAAACGATATGGATTATGTAAATTATGTAACCAATACAGAAATTCAAGATAAAATACGAAATAATAAAATGGATGAAAAGGAAATGGCATTGATAAATAAATTTCCTGAGATAAAATTGCCCAATAAATTTTTCTTAAATAAACATGATTCAAAATTTGAGGAAATCGGAAGCCAAATAAAAAATGATAAACCAACATTTAGTAATGGTGCAGCATATGCAGACTTTGATAATGATGGTGATGTGGACGTTGTAGTAAATAATATTGAAGACCCAGTATT
>JAYTGY010000212.1:0-11115 GCA_043733065.1 Ferruginibacter sp. | reverse complement strand
ACCGCATTAATTCCCGCAGCATTTGGTTTACTATTTTTACTATTTCAAAAAGGAGTAACTACAGAAAACAAAATAATTGCTCATGTAGTGGTGGTACTTACTTTCTTGCTGCTTATTATCTGCATCATGCGATTTTTAAAAATTGAAGATTGGGGTGCCAAAAAATATTTATTCCTTATTTGCATTTTAAGCAATGCAGTAGCACTTGTAGCTTTTATAGGTAGCTTTATAGCTGCAAAAAAAAATAGAAAATAAACATGAGTAAAAAAACAACAGACCAACCGATAATTCTTATAACAAATGATGATGATATTACATCGCCAGGTATTCGTGCTTTGGTAGATGCTGTAAAAGATTTTGGCCGAGTGGTAGTAGTAGCACCAGATAAACCACAAAGCGGCATGGGCCACGCTATTACCATTGGCTCACCATTGCGTATGCGCAAAATGGATTTGTTTGGCGAAATAGAAAGTTGGCAAACAAGCGGCACACCTGTGGATTGTGTAAAATTAGCTGTTGATAAAATACTACATCGCAAACCAGATATTTGTTTGAGCGGAATAAACCACGGTGCCAATCATTCTATAAATGTATTGTACAGTGGCACTATGTCTGCCGCTATGGAAGCCAGTATAGAAGGAATACCAAGCATTGGTTTTTCGATGATGGATTATAGTTATGATGCCGACTTAAGTGCCGCAAAACAAATAGTAGCAAAAATTGTAAAAGAAATAATGAGTAAAAAACAGGATAAACATTTACTGCTAAATGTAAATATACCTGGTGGCAGCATGAAAGATATAAAAGGCATAAAATTGTGCAAGCAAGCATATGCAAAATATGAAGAAGATTTTATGGAACGTACAGATCCCCATAAGAAAAAATATTATTGGCTCACTGGCATTTTCAAAAATTTTGATAAATCTAAAGACACCGATGTATGGGCATTAAAACACAATTATGTATCTGTAGTACCTGTACAATTTGACCTTACAAATTATAAACTAAAAGCACAGCTAGAAAAAAGCAAACTATTTAAATAATGATTAAAAAAGATAATTTTATTTACGGCTGTGTACTTGGTATTATTGCTCCGCTTGTAGGGTTACTATTACTAAAATATCAAAAATTTGGAAACTTAAATTTTAAAGAAGTATTTCAATTTTTGTATCTACAACCTGGGCATGGATTAATAACAGCGGGGCTTACCATTTCTTTAATGATGAATGCTGTGCTATTTACTTTGTATATTAACAATCGTAGAGATAAAACTGGTAAAGGACTTTTTATTACAACCGTTATTTATGGTGTGGTAATATTGCTAATAAAATATTTGAGCTAGCTTTTTTAAACTTGTGAAGAAACATTCGTGAAAATTAGTGCGATTCGTGGCTTAAATTCTCTTGCGTTAAAACAATCCATCTACAAATTGCTTACCATCAAACACCAATAAATCTTCTGCCTTCTCTCCTACGCCAATAAATTTTACTGGTATTTTAAATTGATCGGCAATAGCTATTACTACACCGCCTTTTGCAGTGCCATCTAGCTTTGTAATGGTAAGTGCCGTTACTTCTGTAGTTGCAGTAAAATGTTTTGCTTGTTCCAAAGCATTTTGTCCTGTACTTCCATCAAGCACAAGCATTACTTCGTGTGGCGCATCTGGTATAACTTTTTGTATTACTTTTTTTATTTTGCTCAGCTCATCCATTAAATGCGCTTTGTTGTGCAAGCGCCCTGCGGTGTCAATAATTATTACATCTGCATTTCTCGAAACGCCACTCACTACTGTATCGTACGCTACAGATGCAGGATCACTGCCTTGCTCTCGTTTTACAATTGGCACGCCAGTACGCTCGCTCCAAATGGTAAGTTGCTCCACCGCCGCAGCTCTAAAAGTATCCGCAGCACCAAGCAATACAGATTTTCCTGCTTTAGAAAAATTATACGCTAGCTTACCAATCGTAGTAGTTTTACCAACACCATTTACACCAACTACTAAAATAACATGTGGTTTATGTCCTGTAGGCAATTCATAATTTTCATACGAATTATCGATAGAAGATTTTACAAGTAGTGATTCAATTTCTTGTTTTAAAATACCATTAAGTTCAGCAGTGTTTAAGTATTTATCTTTTGCTACTCGCTTTTCTATATTCTCTATAATTTTTACGGTTGTTTCTATACCCACATCTGCACTTACTAATGCATCTTCAAGGTTATCCAGCACTTCTTCGTCCACAGTGCTTTTTCCAGCTATTGCTTTTGTTATTTTACCAAAAAAACCCTCTCTTGTTTTTTGCAAACCTGCATCCAAGGTTTCTTGTTGCTGTTTTTTGCCGAATAATTTATCAAAAATACCCATACCCTAAATTGAAAAAATAATTAAAACTTAATTTTACAAAAGTAATGTGAAAGTGGCAATGAAATGATATATACTTTTAATAACTGCTGCAATCGTTATTTTAAGGATTACATGCTACTTTGCTTCGTAAATTTTAGACAAATTTGCTTCCACAAATTTTTGCGGAAGCAACCACGAAAAAAATGCGCCAAGTTTATTTACTACTCCTGTTATTACTTCCGTTTTTTTGTTAAACATTGCTTTTACAGCAATTTTTGCTACAGCTTCTGGTGTCATATTCAATTTGTCAGCAGCTTTTAGCGCCTTACTACTCACATCTGCACGTATAGCAAAGTCGGTATCTGTTCCGCCTGGGCTTATGCATGTAACAGATACATTTGTTTTACGCAACTCGTAAGTTAATGATCTACTAAAACTACGCAAAAAAGATTTGGAGGCGGCATACAATGCAAAACCAGGCACAGATTGATACGCTGTTGTACTGGCAATATTTAAAATATAGGTTTGTTGCTTTTTTTTAAACTCATCTAAAAAAAGATAGGTTAAATTTACCAACGATAAAATATTAATTTGCAACATGTCATTGTAAGCTTCTGCCGAATATTTTCCAAATGAGCCGCTAAGCCCATACCCTGCATTGTTTACTAAAATATCTACTTCGTAATTATTTTTTTTGCACCATTCATACAAAGTTTTTACAGATGTAGCTTTAGTAAAATCAATAGTTAAATAATCTACTTTCACTCCATAATTATTTCTAATTTCTTCGGCAATAGATTTTAATAAATCGCCAGAGCGAGCTGCTAAAAGTAAATCTATTTTTTTCTTTGCAAGTTCAATAGCAATAGCTTTTCCAATTCCTTTACTGGATCCTGTAACAAGTGCGTAGCTCATTTAGTAATAAAATTAAAGGAAATTAGTGATGCGCTTTTTTACTAAAGCGATGATAAAATGGTGTTTTGCTATCGATCGTTTTTGGCTTATATGCACCAGTTACTGCAGGAACATACATTACTCTTCGCTGGCTTTTTTTGCCAGTAAAAGGAGATGGCTCTACTCTATGCCAAATTCTTCCATCATGTATTGTAAGATCGCCTTCTTCTATATCAAACCCTATTTCATGTTTGTCGGCAGTGTTATCAATATAATATTTTTTGCCAAACATAAGTTTAAAAAAACCTTGCTTATGCGTGCCTGGTAACAAACGAAGTCCACCATTTGCAAATGGACAATCATCTAAATGTATGCCTATATTTAACATCGGCATTATACGTTGCCCCATAAATAAATCCCTTGGGCTATCTGTATGCCAACCCATATGGGTAAACTTACTTTCTGGCGTACGCAAATAATTATTTAGTACCAATCCGTCTTTTTCATTTCCTCCAATCCTACCTTCATATGGTTCTAAAAATTTTATGAGAGAGTGCAAGGATGGAGATTGTAATAATTCTTGCAATGGCTCGCTGTATTGCGAAAGAAAACAAAACCGTTGAACAATTTTATTCCCATTTTCATCTTTACCATATTTAATAGGAATTCCATTTATTTTTTCAAATCCTTCAGAAATCCAAAGTGATCCAACCCTTTCCATTTCACTTTTATATAAATTGGTATTCTCTTTCGATAAAAAGTTTTTAAATAATATAAAACCGTTTTTTTCAAAAAAATGAAGTTGCTCCTTTGTTATTTCATTGCCAAGTGTAAAATATGTTTTTTCTATCCTACTCATTAATACAAAATTGATTTTAAAGTTCAGGGGATTTTATTTCAAAATAATTGTCATATTATTTGCTCAAAAGTAAGCATTTAGTTAAGAATTTTATCTAAAAAAAGCAAATATAACAACTCATATAAAATTAAATTATTTTTTAGTTACCCAATACTTAGCAAAACGATAAATTATATATGTAAAAACTGGTGCAACTAAAACATCTACACTATAATGCACATGCTGCACCAACACTAAAACACCAACAAATATGCTTGCTGCTAAAGCCATCCATTTTTCTATTTTTTTCTCTAAACATAAAAACATTAAAAACATAGTGGCAGTATGACCCGAATAAAAAAGATCTTTGGTAATATAAGTAGCACCATAAAAAAAATTACTTAATGGGTCTTTTAAAATGATAAGATTAGCTGGTGGATTCAAAACAACAAAATAAATACTAAAAATTCTGCTAACAGTAAGGAGTGTAAAAGAAGTAAGCAGTAAAATAAATATGGTAGGTTTTTGGATAGCTCGTACTAACATTAAAATACTTATAGCCCAAATCATAAAAAAAATGGCTATAGAAACATCTACTGGTTGTATGCTTTTTAAAATAAAGTCGTTTAAAATTATTCCATTTCTTTTTTCTATGTATTGAAAAAAGAAGGGTAAAAAAATAAGCACAATAATGAATAAAATAAAAGTTCCTAAAAACTTTTGTTTAAAAATTTTGTCCGCAAAAGCATCGTTCCAGCTTTGCAATATTGTAGTAGTGTTTGGTTTTTGCATTAGTAGCTAAAATATTCTGTTTTCAAAACTGTAAAAAATAATTATTTCTTATAGTTTTTTGTTGCGCCATCTTCATTGTAAAAATAATTAAGTCCCAATAACAACATTCCTTTCAAACTATCCATCAGCAAATTATCCAACTTGTCGTACGCTGCATACACAGCAATACCAAGAGCCACCCACCAAAACCCAAGAATATTAATGATGGCTCTACTTCCTACTTTATTTGTTTGTAGCAGATATATTGCATAACCAATAAGACAAGATACAAGCAATAAAAACCACGAAATAATAAAACCTAAAAATGCAAATTGCTCACTATAATGCATGCCAAATAATTCAATGGCTTTTTCTGGCATAAAAAAACAAAGAAAAGTAAGCGTTGCTTCGATTACAAAAGAAAGTACAAGGGTAATAAAGAGTATTTTTTTCATAGAATAAATTAAAATAAAATATTGTTTTGCAATATAATCTATATACTTAATCATTACAAGCTATAAACTCATTCTTAATGTTATTTTTTCTTTACAGCTTTTCTTTTCAAAATAAATTATTTTCAACAATCACCTCTCTGCAATACCTTTACAATGTTGGCAAACAAAATAAACAATCATTTTTAAAAAAAATATATGATACAGACTAAAGGATATGCTGCACAAAATGCAGAAACTGAACTAGCTCCATGGGATTTTGAAAGAAGAGAAGTAGGACCTAATGATGTGCAAATAAATATTGCTTACTGCGGTGTTTGCCATTCCGATCTTCATCAAATAAAAAACGATTGGTTTCCTGGTATTTTTCCTATGGTGCCAGGCCACGAAATTGTTGGTAACATTATAAAAGTAGGTGCAGATGTAAAAAAGTTTTCTGTGGGTAATCTTGCAGGTATTGGTTGCATGGTGGACTCATGCAGAACCTGCGAAAATTGCAAAAATGATTTGGAACAATATTGCACAAAAGGAAATGTAGGTACCTATAATGGAAAAGGAAAAGATGGTCTGCCAACTTATGGTGGTTACTCAAATAACATTGTAGTACACGAAGATTTTGCTTTGCATATTTCAGATAAATTATCTTTAGCAGCAGTAGCGCCATTGCTTTGTGCTGGCATTACAACTTACTCTCCACTCCGCCATTGGAAAGTTGGTAAAGGACATAAAATTGCAGTGCTTGGGCTTGGTGGTCTTGGCCATATGGCTGTAAAATTTGGTGTTGCATTTGGCGCAGAGGTTACTGTGTTAAGTACATCCGCTGCAAAAGAAGAAGCAGCAAAAGCATTGGGCGCACATCATTTTGTAGTAACAACCGATGCAGCGCAAGTAGCTTCTGTAAAAGGTTCTTTCGATTTTATTTTAGATACTGTTTCTGTAAAACACGATATGATTATGTACATGTCATTACTAAGAACGAATGGCGTACATATATGTGTAGGCGCTCCTCCTGAGCCACATATCATTTCTGCATTTGCACTTATTGGTGGCAGAAAAAGTGTAGCAGGCTCTGGTATTGGCGGCATTGCCGAAACACAAGAAATGCTTGACTATTGTGCAGAACACAACATCGTTTCTGATATTGAAATTATAGATATAAAAGATATTACAGCTTCGTATGAGCGCATGGTAAAAGGCGATGTGCGTTACAGGTTTGTTATAGACCTGGCTACGTTGTAAAAAAAATATTTCAAAAAATAAAATTCCATCTGCTCTCACAGATGGAATTTTTTATTGAAAACTATGTATAAGAACAATTATGTTCAACAATTGCTTGAACCTTTTAAACATTTTAAACCTTTTAAACCTTTTAACCTTTTAAAACCCCGCATTCTTTATATAAGGTTCCACCATCATCTTATGTCCAATCATATCTTCAAAAGCTTTGTTTAAATCCACACTATTACCAACAGATAAAATATATTTTCTAAAACGTTCGCCATTTGCCCTTGTCATTCCACCATGGGCTTGCATCCAATCAAACACATTGTAGTCTAATGTTTTCGACCAAGTGTAAGCATAATAACCAGCCGAATATCCGCCACTCCAAATATGCGCAAAGTAAGGAGAGTGGTATCTTGAAGGCACTTCATTTACTAGCAAACCATATTTTTGTAACGCTTCTTTTTCGAAAACCAATGTAGGTTTAAAATCACTTTCTTTTTCTACAGAATGCCAAGCCATATCAAGCGTAGCAGCTGCAAGCAACTCAGTTACATCATACCCTTTATTAAATGTTTCTGCTTTTTTTATTTTATCTATAAGTGCTTGTGGTATTACTTTTTTTGTTTGATAATGTATGGCATAATTTTTCAAAATATTTGGATCCAATGCACAATGTTCATTTATTTGAGATGGAAATTCAACATAATCTCGTGGTACAAATGTACCCGATAAACTTGTATAATTTTGATTGGCAAACAAGCCATGTAACGAGTGCCCAAACTCATGAAACATGGTTGTCACATCATCAAAACTAACCAACGATGGGTTTCCTTCTGCAGGTTTAGAAAAATTAAACACATTTACAATTACAGGTTTTTGTTTTAAGTAATGCGATTGATTTACAAAATTATTCATCCATGCACCACCGCTTTTATTATCTCTTGTGTAAAAATCTAAATAATAAATAGCCATACTTTTTCCATCTTTATCAAACACTTCGTACGCCACCACATCTGGGTGATACACTGGCAAATCTTTTCTTACTTTAAAAGTAATGCCATACATTAATTTCGCTGCAAAAAACACACCTTTCTCCAACACCGTTTTCACTTCAAAGTAAGGCTTTATCTGACTTTCATCTAAATCATATTTTGCTTTACGCACTTGTTCGCTATAATAATTCCAGTCCCAAGGTTGTAAAGTAAACCCACCTTTTTGTCCATCAATTAAATCTTGTATTTCCTTTGCTTCTATTTTTGCTTTAGCCACAGCAGGCTTTGCAATTTTTGCCAATAAGTCAAACGCATTGGCAGGTGTTTTTGCCATCTGATCTTGTAAGCGCCATTCTGCAAAACTTTTTTTACCCATCAACTGTGCTTTTTGCATTCTAAGCAATGCCATTCTTTCTAAAATATTTCTTGTATCTGCACTATCATTTTTTTCTGCTCTGTACCATGATGCGTTAAATATTTTTTCTCTTGTATCTCTATCGGCAAGATTTTGTAACAATGGTTGTTGTGTAGTATTTAGCAAGCCAATTAAATATTTTCCGTCTTGCCCTGCTTCAGTAGCTTTGGTTTTTGCTGCAGCCAATTCTTCCTTACTCAATCCATCTAACTCATTTGCATTTGTAAATAATATTGCACCATTTTTGCGAGCAAGCAATAATTTATTACCAAACTGTGCACTCAATGTTGCCAATTCCTCATTTATTTTTTTTACTTTTTCTTTATTTGCTGCAGATAAATTTGCGCCCGCCAGTTCAAACTGTTGCAAATAATATTGTACCAAGCGTTTGTCTTCACCTTTCAAAACTGCCATGTTCAAGGCTTTTATGCGTTTGTATATTTTATCGTTTAAATACAACTTATCGCTATGTGCCGAAAATATTGGCGCATAATCTTCCTCTATTTTTTGTAAAGTTGGGTTGGTGTTACTGCCAGTAAGATTATAAAAAATACCAGTAGCTCTATTCAAATTTTCGCCACTTATTTCCAATGCCAATACGGTATTTTCAAAAGTTGGCTTTGCTGTATTATTGGCAATTTTATCTATTTCTGCATCATGGCTTTTTAATCCTTCTTCAAAAGCTGGTTTAAAATGTTCGTCTTTTATTAAGTTAAAAGGCGGAGCTTGGTATTGCAAAGTGCTTCTTTGCAAAAGTGGATTTTCCATAGCCTTGGTTTGTGCAAATAGCGTTTGTGTTAGTAGCCCTGCAAAAATGATATTGCTTGCTATTATTATTTTAGAAAAAAATTGCATATTTTTTTATTTTTTAATGGACGATAAAAGTAGGGAAATTAAGGGAAATAAGGGGAAGTGGTTTTTAAAAAATAGATTAGTCAAAAAAATGTGATGGCAACACTTGGTTGTATCAATAAATTTGATGAGGCGCACTTTTATGAACGAAAGTGATAGTGGAAGATAAAAAATAGTTGTTGAGTATTTTGATAAAATTTTTATGCATATTTTTTAATTTAGTCCATTATAATTTTAGGAAAGAAAAAAAATCCTAGTTGAATGTATTCTACGAAGCATCCGCTTCAATCTATTGCACAATAAAAGCTGAAAAAAGATTTTTTTGCCCAAAGGCTAGCGGATGGGCAGCACTACCCCACAGTGGAGCGAAGCGGAACGAGGAGTAGTGCAGACAGCCGCAACCAATGTTTAACAAAGTAATGCAGCCCAAAGCCCCAAAACAAAAAACCTCACACAAAAATCTCAATCCACAACCAAACTATTAGCAAATATTTTTATATCGGTTTTCTATCTATTCCTGCATAATTTTCAATTATATTGCAGCCTAAATAATACGGCAAATTATGTGCGGAATTGTAGGATATACTGGACCAAGGCAGGCTTACCCCATCATTTTAAAGGGACTTAAAAGATTGGAATACAGAGGTTACGACAGCAGTGGAGTAGCTTTGCTGCACGATGGCAAGCTTGAAGTATATAAAAAGAAAGGCAAAGTATCGGAGCTAGAAGATAGCCTCGTGGGCGTAAATGTGAATGCACATATTGGCATTGGGCACACCCGTTGGGCTACACATGGCGAACCGAGCGATAGAAATTCGCATCCACACACGAGCAGCACGGGCAGACTGAGCATGATACACAATGGCATTATTGAAAACTATGCGCTGCTAAAAAAAGAATTGCTTAGCAAAAAATATACGTTTACGAGCGATACAGATACCGAAGTATTGCTCAATTTTATTGAAGATATTTTACTCAACAATAATTGCACGTTGGAAGAAGCGGTGCGTATTGCTCTAAAAAGAATTACGGGTGCATATTGCATTTTATTGTTGGATGAACAAGACCCCGAAACAATTATTGCGGCACGCAAGGGAAGCCCACTCGTTATTGGCATTGGCAAGGGTGAGCATTTTTTAGCAAGCGATGCATCACCCATTATTGAATACACAAAAGAAGTGGTGTATGTAAACGATTATGAATTGGCCATTGTGCGCCCCAATGAATTAATTCTTAAAAATATTGGCAACGAAAAAATAACACCATTCATTACAAAATTAGATATGGAATTAGCGGCTATTGAAAAAGGCGGCTACGACCATTTTATGCTCAAAGAAATTTATGAGCAACCGAGTACCATATTAGATTGCCTTCGTGGGCGCTTAAACGCAACCGCAGGAACGATAACCATGGCGGGCATTGACGATAACATTGAGCAAATAAAAAATGCAGACCGTATAATGATTGTGGCTTGCGGAACGAGTTGGCATGCGGGTTTGGTGGCAGAGTATATTATTGAAGAACTTTGCCGCATACCGGTAGAAGTAGAATATGCATCGGAGTTTAGGTATAGAAATCCGATAGTAAATAAAGGCGATGTGATCATTGCTATTTCTCAAAGTGGCGAAACTGCGGACACATTAGTTGCGCTAGAAAAAGCAAAAGAAAATGGTGCATTTATTTTTGGTGTGGTGAATGCAGTGGGTTCGTCCATTGCACGCATAAGCCACGCAGGAGCATACACACATGCGGGTCACGAAATTGGTGTGGCATCTACAAAAGCATTTACGGGGCAATTGGTGGTACTAACGATGATGGCTTTGCGCATTGCCATACAAAAAGGAACCATCAGCCAAGAGCGTTACCTACACTTGCTTACAGAGCTTGCCGATGTGCCCGAAAAAGTAGAAGCCATTTTAAAAAATTCAGAAGAAATAAAAACAATTGCATTAAAATATAAAGATGCACACGACTTTTTATTTTTAGGCCGTGGGTATAATTTTCCGATTGCATTGGAAGGTGCATTGAAACTTAAAGAAATTTCTTACATACATGCAGAGGGTTATCCTGCGGCAGAAATGAAGCATGGCCCTATTGCATTGGTAGATGAAAATTTGCCAGTGGTTTTTATTGCAACAAAAGATTCGTACCACGAAAAAATTGTGAGCAATATGCAAGAAATAAAAGCACGCAAAGGAAAAATAATTTCCATCATTACCGAAGGCGACGACATCAGCCCAACGCTAAGCAACGATGTAATAGCCATACCGCCCGCCGACGAATTGATTGCACCAATCATCAGCGTAATTCCATTGCAACTGCTTTCGTATTTT
>JAYTGY010000211.1:0-3509 GCA_043733065.1 Ferruginibacter sp. | reverse complement strand
CCCTTCATATACCCAGCATCTACCTGCACCGCTTGCATAGGCGTACCATTTGGGTAAGCCTCTTGCTCTACAATAAAATATTGCATGCCGTTTTCTTTAGCGGTTTTTAGTATTTTGGTAAAATCAATTGTGCCTGTTCCAAGGTCTATAGAATTTTTTCCATTGTCTTCTACTAAAGTTTTGTTTCTATCTTTTACATGGCAAAGGCGAAAGCGATTTTTATATTTTTTCAACCATTGCTCTGGGTCTTCGTTGGCGGTAGCTACCCAATAAATATCCATTTCAAAATCTACCAATGCAGGGTCGGTGTTATCCATCATCACTTGTTGTGGCAATTGGCCATCTAGTTTTTTAAATCCATAATCGTGGTTGTGGTAAGCAAAAGAAATCCCTTCTTTTTTGCAAATGGCTCCGCATGCATTAAATTTTTCTGCTTCCTTTTTAAAATCGTCTATCGATTTTTGTGGGCCAAACCACGGGCATATTAAATATTTTACTCCAATAGCTGCGGCTTCTGCAGCTTTCTTTTCAAAATCTTTATTAATATCGCAATGAGCAGAAACTATTTTTATATTAAGTTCATCCATGTACTTTTTAAAATCGGTATTGCTCATGCCCCAATATATTCCATGCTCTCCTTCAAAACTTTCTATTTGTGTATAACCGTAAGAGGCAATTTGTTTTAAAATAGCTTTGGGGTCTTTGGCCATATCATCTCTCACACTCCATAGTTGTAAACCAAAATCTTTTATACCCGCTTCTTTATTATCTTTTTTTTTGTCTGATGTAAAATTGCATGCGCTTGGTATCAATATTGTTCCTAACGCAACACTCCCTGTTAATTTTAAAAATTTTCTACGATCATTATTCATAGTTATACATTTTATGTTGTCTTATAAATGATTTTATATTTAGTAAGCAAACTAAACTTCTAAACCTTCTAAACTAAAAGGTTTGAGATAAAATAAGCATTACTAAATACTAAACTGTTAATATAAATATTATTCTGCCCAAGCTTTATCTCCTTTTTTATACGCATAGTTGCCATCATATTTACCTGGCACTGGTAAATGTCTCAGTGTTTCGGTAGAGCCCGTCTTTGAGGTAAAGAATCCCCAAAGTGTTAATTGCTTTATCATCGTATAATAATGTGATGGTGCATCTTCAAACTCTTTTTGATCTTTAAAAGCTAAGGTGCTATTGGCTTTATCGTTAGCTTCTTTTTTAGGCTTATCTTCTTCATCTCTTTTTGTATTATATGCCTTGGCTTCTTTTTCCAAGCTTATTAAAAAATCGTGGCGTTGCTGTGGAGTGCATTCCATATAGGGTTTGCCATTTGCTTTTTTACAAGCTGTTTCCAATGTTGACAAGCCTTCTACAAATGCCTCTTGTTCTTTTTCTTTATAACAATCTGTTATCATTGTTTTCATAAACGCTCCAATCTTTGCAGCTTTTGCCCCTGGTGTTTCAGTTGTGGGAATAATGGTTTCACCAACTTCGTCTAACAAAGAAATATTGGTGGGCGTAAAACCTGCATCTGCTTTTGGGCCTGCTTTACAACCGCTCAAAAATAAATCTCCACCTACTACCACAGCACCCGTAAGTACCGCTATCATTTTTATAAGTTCTCTACGTTCCATATAAAAAAATTAATTGTTATTAATAAATTGTTTCAATCTGTATTTTACAGATTTCCTTTTTTTAATTCGCTCACAGCAAAATCTACCGCCCTTGCTGTTAATGCCATGTAGGTTAAAGATGGATTTACGCAACTAGCACTCGTCATACAAGCACCATCTGTTACAAATACATTAAGTGCATCCCACACTTGGTTGTGTCCATTTAGTACAGATGTTTTCGGATCAAGTCCCATTCTTGCTGTTCCCATTTCGTGAATACCTTGGCCTACACTATAGCCTGAATCGTATGTTTCTACTTTTTTCACACCAGATGCTTCTAGCATTTCTTTTGCATCATTCATCATATCTACCCGCATCTTTTTTTCATTTTCTTTTATTTCTACATCAAAAGAAAGAACGGATAATCCCCACTTGTCTTTTTTATTTTTATCTAATGTAATTTTATTATCGTGGTACGGTAACATTTCGCCAAAGGCTAAAATATTAAAATACCATTGGTCGCTTGGTTCGCTTAGAGCATTTTTTAAATCAGCACCCAATGTAAACTCTGCTACATCTACCCCACGACCACGGCCCGCCCCGCCTTGATAACCAAAGCCACGTATATAATCTCTCTTATCATCATACACATTTCTAAACCTTGGAATATAAATGCCAGTTGGCCTTCTGCCATATTCATATTTATCGCTAAACCCTTCTACCGCTCCGCTAGCTCCTGTTCTAAAATGATGATCCATTACATTGTGCCCAAGCTCTCCGCTGCTGCTTCCTAGCCCACCTTCCCACACATCGGTAGCAGAATTCATTAACACCCAAGCAGAGTTTAATGCAGATGCATTTAAGAAAATAATTTTTGCATTATATGTGTAAGTCAAATTTGTTTCTGCATCCAACACTTCTACCCCTGTTGCTTTTTTTGTATTTTTATCGTACAAAATTTTTGTAACAATAGAAAATGGGCGAAGTGTAAGATTTCCTGTTTTCATAGCCGCTGGCAGTGTGGCAGATTGTGTACTAAAATATGCACCAAACGGGCAACCTCTCCAGCACCTATCACGGTATTGACAATTGGTTCTATCGTGGTGTGGTTGTGTAATATTCGCACTGCGACCAATAATTAAATGGCGCTGTTTATTATAATGAGCTTCCAATCTTTTTTTAACATCTTTCTCTACACAATTTAATTCCATTGCTGGCATAAACTCTCCATCGGGCAATACATCCAACCCCTCTTTGCTTCCTTGTATGCCAGCAAATTTTTCTGCATAACCGTACCATGGCGCTAAGTCATCGTATCGTATTGGCCAATCTACTGCAATACCATCTTTTGCATTGGCTTCAAAATCCCATTTGTTCCATCGATAACTCTGACGCCCCCACATAAGTGAGCGTCCGCCTACATGATACCCACGAAACCAATCAAATCTTTTTACTTCTGTGTAAGGACTTTCTTTATCTTTTACCCAATAATCTAACACGGTTTCATTAAGCGGATAATCTCGTTTAAGCACAGGATAATCTTTTATCATCTGCTCCGTTCTAGCGCCACGATGCGGAAATTCCCACGCTTCCTTATTGGCATTTACGTAATCTTTTACATGCTCAATGTTTCGTCCTCTTTCAAGCATCAAAACTTTTAAGCCTTTTTCGGTAAGTTCTTTGGCAGCCCAGCCACCACTAATTCCAGATCCAATTACAATTGCGTCATAAGTATTTTCAGGCATAGTATAGGTTTATATATTTTTAAAAAAAATTTTACTTTTTTATTATTATTACAAATGCTATTTTTTGATAAATCTTTTCATTACCCTACTCTTTTACACATCGCATTTTTTTATCGCATACTTCAATGCCTTTGCTTTTTCTTCA
>JAYTGY010000210.1:0-6767 GCA_043733065.1 Ferruginibacter sp. | reverse complement strand
TAATGCATCCACGTGCCAGGGCTGCCGTGAATGAATACAAGTGTGGGTAAAGTATCTGCACCACATACTGCATAATGCAAATGACTATTATTTATTATTGTATCATGCATTTGTAATGGCACATTTTTAGTTTTAAAAACTGCATAAGCTTTTTTATCGCTCCAGCGTTCTTTCATTATCATGCATTGCGAAAGCAATACCCAAATGCATAATAATGTCATTGAATAGATAAAAATTTTTCTCATATATTTTTTAAAACGAATGATGGCATGATTTAGTTACAGCAATATCAATGAAAATTTCAAGCATAATCACTGTAATTTATTTCGATGGTTTTTTTAGATGATGGCAGGTAAAAGGAAGATATATGTATTTTTTAATAAATAGTTTTAAAAATTACCTTTTTCAACCATAAAAATCATGCAATCCCTCCTTATCTTTGCGCCTTCAATAAATGCACAATCTTTTGTGAAGAAAAACTGGTGGAAAATATTATCGCTTGCGCTCCTGATCTACACTGTTGTAGCAGGCTTTTTGGCAATAGTTCCTCGCCTTCCTATTTTAAATGAAACCATACGCAACATGTATTTTCATGTGTGTATGTGGATGGCCATGATGGTACTTTTTACCTTAAGTGTAGTACATAGTATTTTCTATTTAAATAAGCAACAACACAAGTACGATATTTATGCATCTAGCTATGCTACTCTGGGTTGTGTGTTTGGCATACTCGGATATATTACAGGTGCAGAGTGGGTTTCCGTTACATGGATTACTCAAGCAAATCAATCTTTTTCAACTGTACTAAAAGAACCAAAATTGATTGGTGCTGCTATAGCTTTACTTATATACGGTGCGTATTTTGTATTGCGTGGTTCGTTTACTGATATGGACAAACGCTCTAGGGTTAGTGCTGTATATAATATTTTTGCATTTGCTATGCTCTTTCCTTCTATATGGATTATTCCAAGGCTTGTAGGTAGCTTACATCCGGGTGCGCCAGGTAGCGAAACTGGTAATCCTGCTTTAGATAAAAACGATATGGATTTGGGTATGAGAGCTATTTTTTACCCTGCAGTTATTGGATGGACTTTGCTTGGTGTTTGGATTGCCACATTAAAAATAAGAATACAATTAATAAAAGATAAAAGCTTACTCAATGAAAATATTGTTTAGTCGTTTCTCGTTGGATCGTTTCTCGTTGGATCGTTTCTCGTTGGAACGTTTCTCGTTTAATCGTTTCTCGTTGGATCGTTTCTTGTTTAATCGTTTCTCGATGGAACGTTTCTCGTTGGATTGTTTCTCGTTTAATCGTTTCTCGTTGGATCGTTTCTCGTTTCTTGTTTCTCGTTTGGGAATGTTTATGTTGATGATGATTTTATCAAAAGCAGGCATAGCGCAAACACAACAAGTAGAAATGGCAGATGGTATGCGCAGCAATGGAAAAATTTATATTGTGGTAGCTGTTTGCCTTACTATTTTAATTGGCCTTTTTTTATATGTATTTTCAATAGATAGAAAATTAAAAAAGCTAGAAAAAGAACGATAAAGAATTAATAAACTTTAATCACTAATTACCCTACTTTTATAAAACAATTAATAACAAAAACAATTTTATGAGCACAAACCAAACATATAGTTTCTTCGAAAGTGTAGAAAGAAGTTTTGATAAAGCTGCAAAATTTACCAAAGTTGCAAATGGCATATTGGAACAAATAAAAGCATGTAACAGTGTATTGCAAATGCGTTTTCCAATAAAAAGAGATGATGGTACGATAGAAGTTATAGAAGCGTATCGTGTACAACATAGTCATCACAAGGCTCCATGCAAAGGCGGTATTCGTTTTAGCGACGAAGTAAACCAAGATGAAGTAATGGCATTGGCATCATTGATGACTTACAAATGTGCAATTGTAAATGTACCATTTGGTGGTGGTAAAGGTGGTATAAAAATTAATCCTCGCAATTATTCCGAGTATGAGTTAGAAAAAATAACTCGTCGTTATACAGCAGAGTTGGTAAAGAAAAATTTTATTGGCCCTGGTATAGATGTGCCAGCGCCAGATTATGGAACAGGCTCTAGAGAAATGAGTTGGATAGTGGATACTTACCAATCTCTTAAACCAGGAGAAATAGATGCGGCGGGTTGTGTAACTGGTAAGCCTGTTACGCAAGGTGGTGTGCGTGGTCGTACAGAAGCTACTGGCTTGGGTGTGTTTTTTGGCTTAAGAGAAGTTTGCAATATGCCCGAGGTAATGGCAAAGCAAGGTTTAGAAATGGGCGTAAAAGGAAAGAGAGTAGTAGTGCAAGGTTTAGGAAATGTTGGTTATCACTCTGCAAAATTTTTTAGAGAAAGTGGGGCTTTAGTTATTGGATTAGCAGAGTATGAAGGTGCTATTTTTAATGAAGCTGGTTTAAATGAAGAAGAAGTTTTTCAACATAGAAAAGCTACTGGTTCAATATTAAATTTTCCTGGTGCTACTAACCTTACAAAAAATACCGATGCATTGGAATTAGATTGTGATATCTTAATACCTGCAGCATTAGAAAATGTAATTAACGGAGAAAATGCGCCAAGGATAAAAGCAAAAATAATTGGTGAAGCAGCAAATGGTCCTTGTACACCTGAGGCTGATGAAGTGTTTCAGCAAAAAGGAATATTGTGTGTGCCAGATATGTACTTGAATGCTGGTGGTGTAACGGTAAGTTATTTTGAGTGGTTGAAAAATTTAAGTCACGTACGTTATGGCAGAATGGAAAAACGTTTTACTGAAAATTTAAATTCGCATATTCTTTCTCAAATAGAAACGCTTACTGGCAAAAAAGTAGAAGATGGAGAACGTGCATTTATTATGCATGGTCCCGAAGAAGTAGATTTGGTGCATAGTGGTTTGGAAGAATCTATGATTACAGCTACAAGAGAAATTATGGCCATTTGGCATGCAAACCCTGCTATACCCGATATGCGAACGGCGGCTTATGTAAATGCAATAAACAAAGTGGCTACTAGTTATGAAGAGTTGGGAATTTTTCCTTAATCTATTTTATAATATTTCAAAGCCTCGAATTTTTCGAGGCTTTTGTTTTAACTTTATTTTAAAAAATATGTACAAAAAAATATACATCCTTCTTTTTGTTGCATCAACTTTTGCATCTTGTACCGATGAAGAAGCAGTAAAATTTAATGATGATTTTATTGAAGAGCAAAATGCTTTGCAAAAAATACTTATTCCAATTGATGAAAAAATTGCAAAATTTACTGTTATGCAAAACTTTGATAGCACAGCTGCTCAAGCTGAACTTGCAGAAAAAGCTATTACAAAAACTATTAAGAAATTTGAAAATGCACCTACGCCTAATATTAGTGGAGCTGCCGATTATAAAAAAGCATTTGCATATTATTATGGCAATATAAAAGATGAGTATAGTTATTACAAATATTATGCACAAGAAACAAAGCCACTATTAAAAGAAGAATATCTTGATAAATTAAAAGCTAAGATTAATAGAAGAATGGAATGGGATACTTATATTCATAATGCACAAAATGCCTATGCACAGGCAAATGGTTTTAGGGTACAAAATTCTTTATTTCAAAGATAAGCTATATCAAAATTTATACACTACGCAAGTTTCGGGTTGTACAACAAACGATATGCCTTTACATTTGTATAAATTATTTCATTAAGCATGACTGTGCAGCATCAAACAAATTTTAATAAAATAGCAGAAGCAATAGATTATTTAAAAAATAATTATACCAACCAATCTTCGTTAGATGAATTGGCAGCGCATGTAAATTTGAGCCCATTTCATTTTCAAAAAATGTTTACCGATTGGGCAGGTGTAAGTCCTAAAAAATTTGTACAATACATTACCGTTAGCCATGCAAAAAATATATTGCGAAATAAGCAAGCTACATTATTTGATACAGCTATAGAAACTGGGCTTTCGGGTACTGGAAGATTGCACGATCTTTTTATAAACATAGAAGGAATGACGCCAGGCGAATATAAAAATGGCGGAGAAAATTTAGTGATTGATTATTGTTTTGCAGAAAGTTTTTTTGGAAATATTATTATTGCAGCAACTCAAAAAGGCATTTGCCATATTGCTTTTTATGATGATGAAAATTTTGCCATTACTTATTTGCAACAATCATTTTCCAAAGCTACATATACCGAAAAAGAAAATCCATTTTTTAAAAATGTACGTACAGTATTCAATAATAATTTTAATGATATTGAAAAAATAAAATTACATTTAAAAGGCACAGATTTTCAATTGAAAGTTTGGGAAACTTTATTAACCATACCAATGGGGCAATTATCAACCTATGGAAATATTGCTAATAAAATAAATAACCCTAAAGCTGCACGTGCCGTTGGTTCTGCCATTGGCGATAACCCTGTAGCTTTTTTAATTCCTTGCCATAGGGTTATACAAAGCACTGGTATTTTTGGAGGGTATATGTGGGGGCCAAAAAGGAAAACGGCTATGATAGGATGGGAGGGAGCGAAGAATTATGAGATATAAATTATGAATGCAGGAAAATAAATTATAAAAATTGAAATTATTCCCTGAAGATATAAACCAAAATATTTTACCTAATGATGGTATCGTAAATTATTTTGGAAAAATTTTTTCTGAAAAAGAATCCAATCATTTTACAAAAATGTTACTCAACAATATTGCATGGAAAAATGATGAAACCATCATTTTTGGTAAGCACATCATCACAAAAAGAAAAGTAGCATGGTATGCAGATGGAGATTTATCATACACTTATTCAAACACTACAAAACATGCATTGCGTTTTACAAAAGAACTAATTGAACTTAAAAAAATTGTAGAGCAAAAAACAGGAGCACAATTTAATTCTTGCCTCTTAAATTTATATCATGATGGGAAAGAAGGAATGGCTTGGCATAGCGATGATGAAAAAGAATTGGTTAAAGACGGATGTATTGCCTCCCTTAGTTTTGGTGCAGAAAGAAAATTTATGATGAAGCATAAGCAAACTAAAGAAACAATTTCTCTACTGCTAGAAAATGGGAGTTTACTTTGTATGAAAGATACTACTCAAACAAATTGGTTGCATCAATTGCCAAAATCTTTAAAAATAAAAACAGCGAGAATAAATCTTACTTTTAGAATGTTGAAGGGTTCAATGGTATAAATGCTGAATTGTTAAATTGTTTTATTGTTGAATAATGGTAGTTCTTCTACCTCAACAAATTTATTTTCTTCTTTAAGAAAACCTGCGCAATAACTGCCATTGGTTACTACTATATACGGGGCTTGAACACTGGAATTATAATTTATTACTTGGCTGATCGTACTTTCCGAAAGTGGCACATTCATTTCTTTACACTCCACTATTATAAAAGGAATACTCTGTTTATATACTACAATATCAAAGCGTTTTTTTACTTCGCTTAATATTAATTGCTTTTCTACCGCTATTAAAGATGCAGGATATTGAAGGCTGTGTATTAAATATAGCACAAAATTTTGCCTTACCCATTCCTCAGGAGTTATGATAAACCAACGCTTTCTGATGATGCAAAAAATAAGTTCTTTACTGTTTTCTGTTTTTATAGCAGGTTTTATATCGGAGTAATTAATTTTTATCATTGCTGCGAAAGTAGCAAAATGCCTCTAAATCTAAATAAATTAGCTATAAATGGCACTTAAATTGCTTGTTGTGTATTAATTTAGTTGAAAGGTATTTTTTATGCAAACGTTTTATATTATGGAAATTGAAGTGTTTTTCATCTAGTGTGGGTAACATCGTAATAAATAGTAGTATGAATAAATTTTTAGTTACAAAAAAATAAAATAATTTTAGCAGATGAAATTCTTTCAATTATTTTATTATCTTGTGCGTCCCGTTGAGATAATAAAACAAAACGGAGCATTTTAATAAAACATATTTAATTTTTAAGCAACACAATTTTTTTTAAACCTCACTTTCTAAAACTTGAATTTATGGCAGACGTTAGACCAACTGCAACAGTAAAACCGGTAACATCCGTACAAGCAAAAAAATCTGGAAACTCTATTTCGTGGTTAGCACCATTGTTGTGTATAATCATTGGTTATGTAATTTGGCGATTTGTATTGGGAGACTCTTCTCACTTTGCAACAGGAAAAGATGGCGGCTTTTGGCCAGATAGAGAAGGCGCAAAAGGCGGTTTGTATAAAATGTACCAAGGTGGTATTATTGTACCAATTCTTATTGGTTGTATGCTTACTGTATTTACATTTATTATTGAGCGTTTTCTTACCATTGCAAAAGCTGGTGGTAGTGCAAGCAACGCCGATTTTATTCGTAAAGTACAATATCATCTTGCAAACAAAAATGTAGATGCTGCATTGAGTGAATGCGATAAGCAAAAAGGAAGTGTTGGTAATGTAATGAAGGCAGGTCTTCATCGTTACAAAGACATGATAAATAATAGCGAATTGAGTACAGACCAAAAAGTAATAGCTATACAAAAAGAAGTAGAAGAAGCTACATCTCTTGAGTTGCCAATGCTAGAAAAAAATCTTGTATTCCTTTCTACTATTGCTTCAGTGGCTACTTTGTTAGGACTATTGGGTACGGTTATGGGAATGATACGCTCGTTCTCTGCACTTGGAGAAGATAGTGGTGGTGGAGCAGCAGCAGGTAAATTATCTCAAGGTATATCTGAGGCATTGTACAATACGGCATTAGGTATTGGTACATCTGCAGTAGCTATTATATTTTACAACATATTTAC
>JAYTGY010000209.1:0-2182 GCA_043733065.1 Ferruginibacter sp. | reverse complement strand
GCCTTCATCAAAACTATTGTTTAACCCTGTACCAAATTGACCAGGTGTAAAAGGAACGCCCTTGGCATTGTAAATTGGCATAGCAATACTATCTCCCTGCGATAATTTGTAAATACCATCATAAAAATTTATACCTGCTAAAACAATTTTTGTACTAATGGTGTCTGTAGTTCCAATTGGTATAAACATAATTTTATAGCGCAATCCCATTTCACTTTCTGATAAAGAAATATTGCCGTTTGCACTATCCAATTCTATTCCTTTTGGAAAACCGATAAACTTTCCTACTCTCGTTAGTGGCAAAGGAGATACAATATTTGTGCCCGTAGATTTTAAATAGAAAATAGAATCGCCATAGCTCAAAACATTGCTTGGTGTTGGGTTAGGGGTGGGGTTTGGTGTAGTAGTGCCAGTATCATCAATAGCAGCAGATTTACTACATGCAGATATTACAAGTAATAATATAGCTACGCAATAAAACAAATTCAGTTTATTTTTCATGATGAAGTACCTCCCTTTATTTAAAGTAAACTCAAAGTTAGTATATGTAACCAGTTTAATAAAAAATAATAGTTTAAATGTTATTTATGGTCAAAAATTTATTTTTGTATCAATGTTTTCATTTATACTGGTTATCGGTTTTTTAGGAGATTTGGTTGCTTTAATTATGCTAAAAATCTAGTATTTATAATCTGCGGTAAAAAATTTTGATTGCATGTGGATTGTGCGGCTCAGGCTAAATTTTACCATCACAAATTGTGATGAGTTATTTTACTAATTTCAAAATATCAACATTTTTCTTCCATTTAGGTGGGGTTTCACGGATAGTGATTTTATACTTTAGTGTGTTAGCTGTTGAAAACGAAGCCGATAAAACATTGAAAAAAATACGAGCTAGCTCGTGGTTTTTTAATAGCCTTTACATACAAAAATTATATAGCCACACTTATTACATCGCACTCTTGCCCTATTATATTTTCGTCTTCGCACCCGTTGGTAAGCCTTTACACACACTCTTGAGCGCCGAGTCTTGGTTTTTAACCAGCCGATAGGTAAATAGTTTTTTCAATATTTAGTTACTAATTTTAAAATTGCAATGGTATTAAAAAGTAAAGAATAAATTTGTTGGTTTATTAAGATAAGTTTCGTTGGTCGGAAACCAAGCGAAGGCTTGTGTGGGAGGTATGAGTGAGTACTAACGGAGGTAAGGAAATCTGCTAAAAAAAATCATTTGCAAATATGATTACGCTCATACGATTGCATCTAATGAGCTATAGAGCATTATTTGAATTTATTAAAGACACTTACAAAGCATGGAGAAAAAACAATAGCACACCAATGGCATTTGGTCCATAAAATAAACTATGCCACTTACCACCACTTCTTAAACCAACATATTTTGCTTTAAAACCTTTATCCAATAAATAATGCAGCTAATTTATTGCTTATTTTTGTCGGACAACAATGATTTTATATTTAAAAATTAACTAACACTTTTTATGCACACAAAAAATATTTTGTACATAAAAAAGAGGCTGCCCATTTGAAACAGCCTCTTTTTATAAAATAAAGTTTAATAAATTATCTCCATCAATATCGGCATCTTACCCTGCTTACTAATATACCCTTTTAATTTTTGTAAAAAATTAGGCGATACCATTGGGCAGCCATAGCTAAAACAAATTGGCCATTCGCTTGTTTGTTCGTCTGGTACACATGCGTGGCCATGTAATACGATGGCTCTTTCAAAAGCTTTATTATTGGAACTATCTAAGCCAGTAAGTTTATACGAAAAACCATACATGCCTTTGTAAGAACCACCAATTTTATATTTGCCTAACGATGAACAACGACTATCTGGTGTGTTTGAAAAAACCAATTCGCCTCTAAAAGTTTCGGAGCCTGTACCATGTGCTACAAAGCCAGAAGTAATAAGCGAATCTTTTTTTATGTTATAAACAAAAAATCTTTTTTTATAACTTGGTATGCGCATGTCTATCACAAATGCATAATCTTGGTTGCATTTATTTTTTATAGCATAATCTTTTAATGCCATTTGTGTATTTCTTACACGGCGCATTTCTGTATTTATTTCAAACGATGGTACTGCATAACTAGGTGAAGTGGCAGAAGCTGAACTCGATGTTGCATTTTTAGTGCCCATTGCCATTGGCTTTGTTGT
>JAYTGY010000208.1:0-24731 GCA_043733065.1 Ferruginibacter sp. | reverse complement strand
CATAACATTACGCCAACAACCATTACAAAAACAAACGAACAAATTTTTGCGCAAGGAAGTGTGTTGGATATAAAAGGTTACGATGCCAGCAATCCAAATTCTATTGCGCCAGACGAAGATATAATAACCATTGCCGCTGAAGATGCTGTAGAATACAAAACGATACCAAGCATGGAAAAAGGTATTGCAAAAATTAAAAAAGAAATGGATCGTGCCGCAAAAGATATGGATTTTATGGAAGCTGCAAGATTGAGAGATGATATGTTTAAAATGCAGAAGGAGTTGGAGGAGATGAGGAGTTAGAAAGGTTTTTTAGTAGGATTTTGTTTTGTATCAAATAAGGTTAATAGCTCAATTTTATTTTTGATAATTCTATAAAAAAGTAAATTGTGTTTTGTAATAAGCACTTGATGAATATTCATTTTAGAAGAGCGACGAAACATAGTTGGCTTTTGAGAAACCAACGAAAGTATTCTTTCTAATTTGTAAATAAATTCGTTTACAACAATTTCGCCCCAGTTTTTTTGAAGATAATCCAAAATATTATCGAAATCATTATCTACCATATTTAGCCATTACTTCTTCGTGTGATTTTCCTTTTCCCTCTTCAGATTGCTTAATGGCTGTTTGAATATTTTTTTGTACACTATCCGGAAGTTCATCCCAAAAATCTTCTTCGGCATCTGTTTTTAAAATATTGTGTACAATTTTTAAAATACGTTCATCGGCAACATCAAGATACTGATTTAATTCATTTCTAATATTTGTTGTAGTAGACATAAAAATTGTTTAGTTAAAGGTACAAATTCTCACAAATTTTTGTCTAGTGTATATTTTACAAGAAGGAAGCAAAATACTAGAAGATAAAGTTTAGTAAGGATAATTTGTAATCAATTAAAGCATTCGGCTCAAAACATGCAATTATTCGGTTCAAATTTTATAATTTTGAGCTAAATATAATAGCTTTTATAACAAAAATGAGCCAAAAGTATACAGATATCATAATGTTAGTGATGAACAATTACGATTGTTCATCAACAGAAATCTCTGCTGCTTTTGAAAAAAAGTATAGCCTTGCTACTATAAAAAGAATTCTTCAACAGCTTATCATTGACGAAACAATTATTAAAACTGGCTCAGCAAAAAATACCCGTTATCATATTTCTGAATCTTTCAAAATACTTTATGAAGTAAACTTAGATGAATATTATAAAAAAGATATTGATGAAAGAAGAATAAATAACGTTTTTAATTTTGACTTGATTAAAAAAATATTACCCGATGCAAAAGTGTTTATTCAACAAGAAATAAAAAATTTAGAACAATACCAAAGAAGATTTTCAGAGAACATACAACAATTAACCCAATTTGAGTATGATAAAGAAATGGAAAGGCTTGCTATAGACCTAAGCTGGAAATCTTCTCAAATAGAAGGGAATACCTATTCCTTATTGGAGACAGAACAATTATTGAAAGAGCAAAAAACTGCTGCTGGCAAATCAAGAGACGAAGCAACAATGTTATTGAACCATAAAGAGGCCATAGATTTTATTGTTGGCGACCCAGATTATATGTATCCTCTAACCATAAGAAAGTTGGAAGATTTACATAGGATATTAATAAAAGGATTAGCAGAAAAAAATATAAGAACTAAACGAGTTGCCATTTCTGGCACGAATTACTTGCCTTTAGATAATGAATTTCAAATTAAGGAAGCATTGCAGGATATGTGTGATGTAGTAAATAATAAAAAAAATGTTTTTGAAAAAGCAATAATTGTATTGTTGCTCATTTCTTACATACAGCCATTTATAGACGGCAATAAACGAACAGCAAGGATAGTTTGTAATGCAATTTTATTACATTTTAAACATTGCCCATTATCGTTTCGTACAGTTGATAGTATTGATTACAAAAAAGCCATTCTACTTTTTTACGAAATAAATAACCTTTCTGCGTTTAAAAAATTATTTATGGAGCAATATGAGTTTGCTGTAAATACTTATTTTTAAATTGTTTTATAATGATAATAAGTATTGTTGAAGATCAAATGGTTTTTTACTTTCCGATATTTTACAATTCCAAAAATTTCTCTTTGCATTTGCGAAAGTCCAAGTTTGCTTAATGGGTGGTAAGTTATTTATTTTTTCTACTAAAGAAGCTTTATCTATCCAGCCAACAAAATAAACAGTATTTCTATAACAACGGCACAATAATTTTTCAAAAAGAATATCTATTGTTTCTTCTTCAATATTTATTTCTTGCGCTTGCAACCAATCATCTTTAGCTTTCCTTTTTTGGTTAAAATAAATTTGTAGATGAATATCGCCACGCAAATCTTCTATTTTATTTTCTCGTTTTATTAATTTAATATCTCTAAGCGAAATAGATTTTTCAATCGTAACATCTCCATCAGGAATTAAGGATGTTTTTAACTCAATATTTTTTCCTTTGTATAAAAAATCTATATCAATATTGTCATCATCATTTCTAAAGTTGGTAGCAGTAAAAATAATATCATTTTCTTCCAACCACTTTCGCATAGCATACTCACCAATATAGCCACGCAAAATGCAGTCGAATTGTATATTAATATGTCTTTTACGAAGGTTATCCCTTTTGGCAATAAAAAATTGTTCTCGTGCTTTTTGCAATACCCACTTTATTTCTTCATCGGCAAGTGGCAAACAAATAATATCTTGTTTCGTAATCAAGCGGAAATGTTTTATTTTTCAAAACTGGTTTTATTATATGTTAAACTTCCACCAAGTCCATTTATTTTTTTATTGTCGTGTTCATAACCTAGCATTGCTTTTTTTATACGTGGATATGTTACCGTTTCGCAAATATGATTTTCATTATTTGTACATAAAATGAATTTTCTTTTTCCGCCATCTTCTTCATTTGCTTTTAATACAGCATGACCTGTGGTTCCGCTGCCTGCAAAAAAATCCAATACAGTTATGTTTTTATCTGCAAACAAATGAATACAAAAAAGAATAAGCCCAGTTGGTTTTGGAAAACGAAAAGCATTTTGCTTTACAATGCTATTTAATTCTTTGCTGCCTTCTGCATTTAAAAAATTTACAATAGCCCTGTGTGGTAGTTTTCTTTCTCTGCGTTTATTTTCGTTATCTACAAATTGATATTGCTTTATGTAAGCTTTCCATTTGTCTTTTACATTTTTAAAAACTATAAAATCATTTTCAATTCCCCATGCTACTTTTTCTTTGCTCCAGCGCCATGTATTGGGTCGACCGTGTTTATTGCCCGATAAAATAGTAGAGCCGTCAGGTACAGTAAGCTTATAATCCAAGGATGGGCTATACGAACCTTTATAATCTAAATCTCGCAAATAATATTTTCCACGATGCGCAATATGCTTATCTTCTAATTTGTATTTGGTATCGTTTTCTACATCTAATATTTCTTTTGCAAAAATAAGCTGTGCTTTATTTTTTGCGTAGCAAAGCATGTAATCAAACTCCACCGCCAATTGTCCACTATCATGCCCACTGCCGGTTTTGTTTTTTCTAATAATTTGTGCTACAAAATTTTCTTCGCCAAAAATACTATTGCACAATAATTTTAATTGAGCTATTTCATTATCATCTATTGAAATAAAAATGGCGCCAGTTTTTTTTAACAACAATGTAGCTAGCTCCAAACGCTTGTGCATAAAGGAAAGCCACTTGCTATGCCTAAAAGAATCATCTATGTCAACATATTTGTCGTTGTACATAAAATCTTCCTTCTTGCCTGTGTTGTAAGGTGGGTCTATGTATATGAGGTCAATTTTATCTTTATGCGTTTTGCTTAAAACCGTTAAGGAGTGAAAATTATCTCCCTCTATCAATATATTTTGTGGCGCATTTTTTTTACCTGTTATTTTATTTTTTTTTACTTCGGAAAGTGTGGGTTTTTTCAAACTGCATTCTGCTACGCTATGCTCTATTATTTTATCTTCTTCCCACACCAAACCATAATTTTTTTGTACTTCTGTTTTTTGTAGAAGTGCAATTAATTCTTTTTTTGATAAGGCGCCGTATTCTTTCTTCATCATTAAGCAGATAGCGTTGTTTTAATTATTTATTATTTTACATCAAAATCTATCACCACTTTTTCTGTAAGTGGATGGCTCTGGCAAGTGAGAATAAAACCTTGCGCAATTTCTTCTTCTTCCAAAGCATAATTTAAATCCATGTGTACCTTTCCTTCTACCAATTTTGCCCTGCATGTACAACACACTCCGCCCTTGCATGCATAAGGCAAGTCTGCACCTTGTGCTAGTGCTGCATCTAAAATACAATCGGCTTTATAACCCAATGTAAAATCAAATGTGCGCCCATCAAGTTTTATGGTGATATTGCTTTTTGGGCTATTGTCAATTTCTTTTGTTAATTGTTCTTTGCTAATAGCCAACTGTTTTCCTCTGGGAGAGGTAAACAATTCAAAATGAATTTTTGATTTCCCTATTCCTTCTTTTTCTAAAAATGCATTTGAGGCAAAAATCATTTCTTCGGGACCACAAATATATGCACCATCAAATATTTTAAAGTTTAATACATTTTTTAACGCTTCTAATTTTTCTGTATTTATTCTACCGTAATTAATAACCGCATCTGTTCTTTCTCTACTCAAAATATTTATACAATTAAAACGTTGCATATATTTATTTTTCAAGCCTTCTATTTCTTCAAAAAATATAATGGAGCTGCGGCTTTTGTTTCCAAAAATTAATGTGAAACTACTATTTGGTTGTGTTTTAAGTGTATGTTTTATAATAGAAATAATAGGCGTAATGCCGCTTCCTGCTGCAATTGCAAGGTAATTTCCTTCTTTATCTTTTGATGTAAATCTTCCTGTTGGTGGCAATACATCTAAACTATCTCCAGCTTTTAATTCATCGTTTGCATAAGTAGAAAACAACCCTCCCTCTGTTTTTTTTATGGCAACTTTTAATTCTTTTTCGTGTGGTGCATTGCATATAGAATAGGATCGACGAATTTCCTCCCCATTTATTATTTTTTTTATCGTAATGTTTTGTCCTTCTTTAAATAGAAACAAATCGTTTAGTTCTGATGGTACTACAAAACTTACCGACACACAATCTGCTGTTTCTTTTACAACCTCTTTTATTTTTAACGAGTGAAAATGTACTGCCATTTTATTTTATTATTCCGTTTAGTAAATGTTGTACCATATTATCTTCTAATTGATCTATTGTAAATTCATTTTTGTGTTTTTGGGTCAATTCTAAACCACGTACAGCAGAAAGAATGGTAAGCACCGTTATACTTGGCAACAAGTTTTTAAATAATTTTTTTTCAATTCCCTCCGAGATAATATCAATCATATGTTTTTCATAAGTCCTTCTAAACATCAAAAATTCTTCTAGTTTTTTCTTTGGTAATTGTTTCCATTCGTGGTCGGCTACAAAAACTCGATCAAAATCTGTTGAAAGTTTGCGTACATGAAACCGTATAATAGCCTCTATTTTTTGAGCAGTGTTTTCGGTAGAATCTATTATCCTATTCATATTAGCTGTGTAATCCTCTGCTACAGCAAAACAAATTTCTTGTAACAACTCCACTTTAGAACCAATATGATTGTACAAACTTGGCGCTTCTATACCCAAACTTTCTGCAAGCTCACGTACAGATGTAGCAGCAAACCCTTTCTTTCTAAAAAGTGCCGCCGCATTTTTTACAATAATATCTTTTTTAGTGCCATTTGCTTGCACTTTTATTTTTGCCATAATGTTGCAACAAAACTAACGATAATTAGTATTTTTTCAGCCACCTAAATTCTGTAATAATATTTGAGCGGAAAGAGCAGTTTTAAACATATTGAATTATTGCTTTTCTACAGCAATTTTATTCTTACCCAAGTAAGTAATCAACACATTTATTTTATCTCCAATTTTTACATTTTCTTCAAAAGGAATTTTAGCCAGTATTTTATTGCCAACAACATTTAAATGAATACCATGCTGTGTAAGCTTGTACACAGTTGCCTCTACATGTGTTTTGCTTTTAAATAATTTTACAGCTTGTTCAAACTCTGGAATGTATTCGTTGTTAAAAAGTGAGGCGAAAATTTTTTCTTTTTTATCTACATTCTCCAAAGAAAAATTTACTTGCTCATTTAAGTCTACCTCGGCAGGCACAATTTGCCATGGCGAAAATGGCACAGGAAAAAATAAATAACTATCTATTTCTTTCACAAAATATTTATCATCTACTTGTTTTAAATAACCTATAAATTTATTGTTGATAAAACTTTTGTTGATGAGCACATCTAGTGCATTGTTGTATAAAAAAGTTGTTCCTACAGCCATCATTCTATCGCCACGGTCAGATAATTTTAACTGAAAACTTACCACATCGCCTACCATAAAATGATGCGTTTTTTTGATAAGCTTCTTTTCTTTCATTTCCTTTTGTGTCTTATCATCAATACTTGCACGTACCGTTTTTTTCTTATTGCCTTCTTCATATTCAATCATAGCATAGCCTTTGTCGTGATTTATGAATGCTATCGTACCCTGCGTCATTTGGCTCATGTTTAAATTTTTTGTAAAGGTATTTGTTATTTGTAAGAGAGGGGAACCAAGAACATAAAAGAGAAAAAGAGAAAAAAAGAGACGCTGCACAAAACTCTTTTCTCTTTTATGCTCCTAGCCAAACCCCAGCTCCACACTCGGATCCCAATAATGTTTTTCAAAATCAACAATCTTTTCATTCTTTACCACAATCTTTTCTTTTAGCAATAATTCTTCCATTAAAGTAGGAGATGAAAAATGAAACTTACCCGTAAGCATGCCTTGCCTATTAACAACCCTATGCGCTGGCACTTTTGGTTTTTGGTTGTGTGCTGCGTTCATAGCCCAGCCTACCATACGTGCAGATAAAGCCGTGCCTAAATATTTTCCAATAGCACCGTAAGATGTTACCCTACCCTTTGGAATTTGCCGCACCACATCATATACATCATCAAAAAATGTAAATGTACCATCTGCTTTTTTAAGGTTTTTTGCCATGGCTTATTTTCTATTTTTATTCATTAAAATAACGGGCGGTCTTTCTTGTAGCAATGCATTTCTTTTTTCGTTTTCTACATTTTCGTATTCGTATGGACAATGCAAGCAGCCCCTACCACAGCATTTGCCACGCCTTAAATGATACGATGATGTTAGCACCATATAGCCATCTTTGTTATAATAAAAATCTTCTCCTTCTACAATATTGCTCATGGTTAAATATCGTTTTCTGCTACCAATTGCTCTTGTAATTGTTTATCCATATCAATAATTTCAGCTGGTAAAGTAAATTTTAAATAATGTATTTTTTTACTACCCGCTATATCCAAACTTTCGTAATGTGTTTTTATTTTTAATTCGTCTGCAATGTTTTTTTCTGCATACACATCATCGCTATCTTCCAATAATGAAAGCCCATACATGGCAATTACCTTTTTTGTAAAACGATATAAATGTGGCGAATCAGTTTTTAAATGAATTGGTCCATCCTTCTTTAATATTTGTTGATACTGTCTTAAAAATCGAGGGTGCGTTAATCTTTTTTTTGCTTTAGAAATACGCAATTGTGGGTCGGGGAATGTTATCCAAATTTCATCTACTTCATTTGCAAAAAAACAATAGGATAACGATTCTATTTGAGAACGTAAAAATGCCGCATTTACAAGATTATTATCCAGCGCCTTTTTAGCTCCAATGAACATTCTGTTTCCTTTAATGTCCACACCTACAAAATTTTTGTTGCTGTGCAATTGTGCAAGTCCAAAGGTATATTCACCTCTGCCACATGCCAGTTCTAATATAAGCGGATGGTTATTTTTAAAATGCCCGTGCCATTTACCTTGCATATCTGTAGGCTTTTCAAATACATTTTCAAATTCTTTTATTTGTGCAAAGCGGAGTAGTTTTTTCTGTGCCATTTCTGCAAATATAAATACAAAGAACCCGTTCTATTCCAGAACGGGTTCTTTGTTATATAAAACTAAATTATTTCTACCCCCACCAAAAAGCAGCTGCAATAATCAAATACAAACCAATCAATGCCACACCTTCCAGCCAAATAGACTCTCCATCAAACACAATAAATGCACTTACAATAACCGTGAGTGCCAATGCGCATAATAATAAAGGACTAAGCACAAAAGATAAAATGGCGCCGCCCATTACAAACGAAAGTAATACCAACAAAGGAAATAACCCCAATGCAACTTGCAACGAACTATTTAAAATTACACTCACTGCATAGTCAGCTTTATTTTTTACGGCCAATTGAATACCTACTAAATTTTCGATAGCATTACCGGCGATGGCAACAACAACCAATCCTGCAAACACATCATTTATACCAAGCGATTTCATAGCAGGTTGCAAAGCTTCTACAAACCAATCGGACACAAACGCTGCTCCAACACCCGAGCCAGCAAGTACTAGCAATGTTATTGGCATAGACCATGGCGCTTTATGACCTTCAGCAATTTCAGCAGGCTCATCGGGTACAATTGTTTTATCGCCACGTATAGAAAAAGTAACACTTGCTATAAATACTAATAATAAAACTACCGCTACCATTATGTTTAACATATTTATATGACTATCTGCCGCAGTATGCAAGTGATGTGCTAATGTAGGTACTGCTAATGCTGCAAATGCCAACAACATTAAAGTGGCTATCATTTTTGGCGGCTCGGAGTTGAATTTTTGAGTGCCATTTTTTAACCCGCCTAAGAAAAGTGCTAAACCAAATACCAATAATGAGTTGGCAAGTATAGAACCAATAAGTGCAGCTTGCACTACTTTATCTAACCCTGCACGTAAAGCAAATATGCACACAAACAATTCTGGCAAATTACCTAATGCAGATTGTAACACACCTGTAGCGCCTGGCCCCATGCGGCTGCCGAGTTGGTCTGTAGCATGGCCCACATTCATAGCAAGTAGCACCAATGCAACCGCAGAAAATACAAAAATTAAAACGGAGTTTAATTCAAAATGTGTTGCTATGCCTGTTACAGCAGCCATTACAATAGCTGCTACGATGATGATGATATCTTTTTTCTTCATGACAATGTTTAGAAATAATGCATAATATGAAATGCAATATTAAGCATCTTATAATAAATGGATGGCGAGCATTTTATAATATTGGAGAATATATTTTGTGAAATTTTTATTGCTTTTTCCAAAAACAACTTCCCTGCTTGTTTGATACTTAAAAAATACTCTTATCCAAACTCAACTCCTCTGCATTCATATTATACAGCAATTCATATTTTTTATATTGCGGTGACAGCTTTTGTGCAATGTTGCCTTCGCCACACATGCGCACGCCCAAGCGGGTATTGTTTACTTTTCCAGCGTGGCTTTGCTTAGTTCTTCTATAACTTATAATTTTTGGTTTGCGGTAGTTGTGAGTGGCTCCACAAGGGGTCACAAGTCTTAGTAATAGTTGAAATATATATCATGACAGATACAATTTTTTCCTTCGCCATTTCTTGCAACATATCTTTATCATATAGTATTCAAGAGTTATTTTTGGAAAAGTATAAAATTTAAAAAGCCACGCTCAAAAATGAGCGTGGCTTTTTTTGTGGTGCGAGCCGGGGTTGAACCGGCGACACATGGATTTTCAGTCCATTGCTCTACCAACTGAGCTATCACACCATATCTCTAAAAAAGAATTTAAAGAAATATTTCCCGTAAGGGGCTGCAAAAATAAGGAGATAATATTAAATGAGCAAGATTAAAGCCGAATTATTCTTTAATAGTTGATTTATATATTTTTAAAAAAATATTTCCTCAAGAAAAAAGGGCAAATATTGGTTAATGTTTTTCTATTAAAAGAAATTAAACCCTTTGTAATTGCGAAGTAATATGACACAAATCCTATATATTTGATAAACTGAAAATTTACTAATTGCATAATCTTATTTATTTCGCAGACGACCATGCTATAGTTGCACAAGGCGTGGCTCAATTATTACAATCATTGCCCAATGTGCAAGAGGTTGTTGTGTTTAATTCAGGAAAAACATTATTTGAAACTTGTTTACAGAAAGAACCATCCTTAATTATTTTAGATATTGAAATGCCTGAATGGTCTGGTATTGATACATTAAAAAAAATAAAGACAACATTTAATTTGCCTTGCATAATGCTAAGTATGAACGATGAAAAGTACATTATACAAGAATGTATGAAATTGGGCGCACGTGGTTTTATGCCCAAAGATTGTACCGTAGTTGAACTACAAGAAGCTGTTGATGTAGTGCTGGATGGCGGAACTTATTTGGGCGAGAAAATAACTAAAATATTAGCTACAAAAAAAACAGATGGTAATAATTTTTTTGAATTGGTAAACAATATTACAAAAAGAGAACATGAAATTTTAGAAAATCTTTGTGAAGGGCTTACTTGCAAAGAAATAGCCGATAAATTATTTTTGAGTGCACGCACTGTAGAAACGCACAAGAAAAGTATTATGGCAAAATTTGATGCACATACTACTGGTAAATTAGTTTCGCTTGCCATTAAACATAAATTTGTGAAATAATGCTAAAGTATTTTTTTTTCGTTTTATTATTTATTATTTATAATAATTTATTTGCACAAAATAGCGCCATAGAAAATCGGTTAGCCGAAATTGAAAAAATAAAAGCTTCGGCAGGGCTAGTAAATGAATTAAAAAAAACGCTTACTACACCTAATTTATCTAACGAAGAAAATTTAGCCATACAAACAACGTTGGTACACCAATACCAAGCATTACATATGTGGGATACTTGCCTTAATTATTGCCAAGCACAAGTTGCACTGGCGCATCACCAAAAAAATAGTTTGGCAGAAGCTACTTTTTACAAACACATTGGAAGCACTTACTATTATATTCCTCAAAAGCAAAATGCCATTGCTTATTGGAAAAAATGTATTGCAATAGCCGAACAAAATAGGTACATTACTTTATTGGAGCAATGTTATCATAACGTAGGTGTAATTTCTATTGAAGAGGCAGATTACAACTTAGCAGAAACATATTTTATAAAAGCAATTGATTTAAGTAAACAAAAAAATGATACAAATTCGGCTGGATTTATACTTCATTACAGATTGCTTGCAACAACTTATGATATAGAAAACAAACTGAACAAAGCAGAGAAAATATTTCAGGAAATAATTGCAAAAAGCAGGGCTGCTAAAGACTCAGCAAATTTGGTAGAAGGCTTGGTGTTTTATACAAATGTCCTTAAAAAGAAAAAAGAATTTGAAAAAGCAATTTCATTTAGTTATGAAGCATTGGAAATAGCTCGAAAAATAAATTTGTTAGATGGAGTGATCACTGCTTTAGATACCCATGCTGGTAATTTGGCAGATGCACAAAATTATAAAGAAGCCTATAAATATAAATACGAAGAAGATACGCTTGTAAAAAATAGATTTACTGGCGATTTGAATAAAAAAATAAGTGAAGCGGAAGCTAAATTTAACAACGCAGAGGCCAAACATGAAAAAGATATTGCTATTTTAAATGCAAAAAGAGAAAAGCAAATTTATCTTGTGGGATTTGTAGGCTTACTAGCTTTTGCTGGATTAATATTTTATTATTTATTTCAAAAACGCAGTGCCAAACAAAAAGTACAACTACAAAAAGCCCAAATACAAGCGGTGTTGGATGGCGAAGAAAAAGAACGCACACGCATTGCCAAGGACTTGCATGACGGTATAGTGCAAGATTTAACTGCAATAAAATTACAATTAAATGCTGGTGTAAATAATAATAATACAATAGATAAAAAAATTGTGGTAAGTGCTGTAGAATCTATAGATAAAGCAAGTAAAGAGGTGAGAAATATTTCTTACCAAATGATGCCAGCAACACTTATACAACTTGGCTTTATACCAGCTATAGAAGATTTATTGAAACGTGTACTTACACCAAGTAATATTAAATATGATTTTGAGCAAATTGGAATAGCAGAAAGATTACCAGAGAAAATTGAAGTAAGTATTTTTAGAATTACACAAGAGCTGCTAAACAATGTACTCAAACACAGCGAAGCCAATTTTGTTTCTCTCCTTATTACTTTAAAAGAAAATGTAGTAACCATGATTTTTGAAGACAATGGTAAAGGCTTTGATGCAACTACAATAAAAAAAGGTATTGGTTTTAGCAGCCTAAGCTCTAGGGTAGAACTGCTGCATGGTGATATAAAATACGAAAAAGCAGATGGTGTGGGCACAATGGCTATTGTAAAAATTCCAATTATTTTTTAAATCTAAAAAGATTCCATTTCTAAAATTACGTATTTCTGGGTATATGCCCACCCAATTATATTAAGCATTTTTACATCTTAATATAAAACTACTGCTATGCGTTTTTTATACTTATTGTTTTTAAGCTTTTTTGTGCTGAATGTAAATGCACAAATACCCACAAGCGGCAATGTACTTTGGCTAAAAGCAGATGCGGCCGTTTATAACGATGCGGCAGCAACTTTACTTGCTACGAACGGGCAAACAGTTGCACAATGGAACGATCAAAGTGGTAACACAGCTCATGCTATTTGTACACCAACAACGTATAGACCAACCTATGTTACCAATGTAATTAACGGAAAACCAGTGTTGCGTTTTACAAATCATTATTTACAAACACCAAATATTGATTTAAGTACTACCGATAAAACTGATGTATATGTAGTATATAAATCTGTAGCACCCAATACATCTTGGGAAACAGTTTTTGAACAAGGTTTGGACTTTAATACTTATGTAGGCTTTAATTTATTCGAAAACTCGCAAACAACAACTTATAATGGAATCTATGTGGGTACAAGCGGTGGTGGAATCAATTCAAAAGACTATCCTTTTAAAGCCAACGAATTTAAAATAGTAAATACAAGTTATGATAAAGCTGCAGCTACTAATGCAAAAGTTAACTTACGCATAAATAGTAAAGATATAAATTTATATGAGCAATGGCTCTCAGGAGGTTCTGGTAATTTTGCTAATTATCCATTGTATATTGGCAATAGAGGAAATGCTGTGGGATCGTATCCTTTAAGTGGCGACATTGCCGAAATTATTTTATACAATCGCAAACTTACTCCAGCCGAAAAAACAACTATAGAATCTTATTTAAATACAAAATACAACATTGCATGTAATGTAATTACACCATTGCCAGGCAGCGGCAACTGTTTGCAAATGGGCAACTATGGCGCTTATGCACAAGATGATGCCGATATTGATTTTGGAATCAATGATTTTACTGTAGAGTTTTGGACAATGAAAAGGGCACTTACTAGCACAGTGTACAATAGCCAATGTGTAAATAAATGGAATAGCGGTAACGTGCCAGGATCTAACGAGTGGGCTATTGCTACATCATCGGATGGTTTTAATAATATACCTAGTTTTAATATAGAAAGTGGTACTACCATTTATAAAGCCGACGCTACAACAAGCTTGCCTATCAACAAATGGTACCATATTGCTGGCGTAAGAGAAGGCAATAATTTAAAAATTTATGTGAATGGAATTTTAGAAGGCACTACTGCTATCCCACCAGGTACGAGTATTAACAATGTGGCGGCCCGTACTTTTATGTCCATGGGATACATAGCAGCTTCCCCTTACTACAGCAACAATTCTAATTTAGATGAATTGCGTATTTGGAATACAGCGCTTTCGCAAACTACCATCAGAAATTGGATGTGTAAAAAAGAAACGGCATCGCATCCAAATCATGCATCACTTACGAGATACTATAAATTTGACGAAACCAGTGGAACGGTTTTTGGTAATCAAATAAACAATTGTGTAACCGAGGCTTATAGCAATGGAGGTATTTTAACAACCAGTGGTGCGCCCATTGGCGATAATAGTGCTTATGATTATACGGCCAATGTTACTTCAGCCAATATAAACATTGGTAGCCCAGCCGATAATTTTACAGCAACCATGAATGCAGGCATCAGTGCAGGTGTACAGGTATATGCAGTGAATGAATTACCTAATAATCAAAATTTTCCTGGCATTGTGGGCAACAATAAATATGCAGGAGTATTTGTAGTAAATGGTAATGGTACTGCAGCATACAATGCCACCTACAATTATACAAACAACACCGCAGTTACTCCTGCTAATGAACCTACGTTAAAATTATTTAAACGTACCGATAATGCTGCCACTGCTTGGAGTGCCGTCAGTAATCAAACTTTAAATACTGGCACAAAAACAATAGCCGCTACTGGACAAAACACAGAGTATGTTTTAGCAAGTGCCGTAAAACCAATCCCACCTACTTGTGCATTAAACTTAACTGGCGTTGTTGGCACAAGTACTCGTATTCCTTACAGTTCTGCATTAAACCTAACTGCAGCATACACATACGAAGTATGGGTAAAGCCCTCAACAAATATTAGCAATTATAGGGTTGTGTTGGGTAGGTATGCTACTTCAGTACATAATCCAACGATTGAGATTGAAGGTGCCGGAGCAGGTTATGATGGCAGAGTATCAGTTTGGTTGCACGTTGGTGGTGTTTATAAAACCTTATTTAGCAATACTGCTGTAAACGACAATCAATGGCATCATATTGCCACTACTTATGATGGTGCTGAAATGAAACTATATATTGATGGAGTTCTTGAAAGTTCTGTTGCGGCCACTGGGGCAATTACATCTTCTACCGATCCTTTAACTATTGGATATAGCACGGGTTTTAATCAATATCCGTTTATTGGTAAAATAGACGATGTAAGAATTTGGGATGTAGCAAGAAACCTTACACAGATTACGTCTACTATGAACAGCCCATTAGTGGGTAATGAAGCAGGCCTTGTAGCCAATTATGATTTTAATACTGGCACATATAATGGCAGCGGACAAACAGTGCCAAACCTATGTACCAATGCTAGTAAGACTTTAGATGGCTTTACAACTGGCTCTGCAACCACCCCAACTTTTGATTGCCCTAACTTAGCATTACCAACATTTATTGCTACCTCATGTGCAGCAAAATTTAATGGTACAACTAGCAGAGTAGATATTGGCAATCTTGGTGCAATGCCAAATAAAGGAACTATAGAATTTTGGATGAATCAACCATCATTTTCCAACAATCAAATACCTCTTTCTACAATTTCTTTAAGTGCAACATTGTTGGATGGAATTTATTTTCAAACATTAACTACTGGGCAGTTATATGTAGTATTTGGGAATGGTAGTAGCAATGCCAATTTATCGCAAGGGTTGTATGGTACATTAGTGGCAAATAAAAATTATCATGTATCTGTTACATGGGATTTAACATCGCTAACTTACAAAGGATATTTAGATGGAAAATTAATATTTGTAAATCCTCTTAGTTTTTACCCTACAACATTACCTAGGCTTTCAATGGGTGCAGGCTATCAAGGTGCTCAAATATACAATGGTACACTTGATGAAGTTCGTTACTGGAATGTAGAGCGTACACAAAATCAACTCATCGACAAAGCATCTGATTCTTTGGTTGGCAACGAAGCTGGACTAAAAGCTTATTATCGTTTTAATGATAATAACATTAATGGTGCCGGACAAACTATTACAAATTATGCAACAGCAACTAGTGCTACATTAAATGGTACTACTGTAAATTATGTAAAATTCCCGTGCACAGTAAATCCGCCAACATGTGGTATTACTTTAAGTGGTGCTGCAAGCGAGGGTGTACAAATACCTAACAACGCTGCATTAAATAGTACAACAAATGTAACATACGAAGCTTGGGTAAAACCAAGTGCCAATGTAGCGGTATCTCGTAGAATTGTTGGCAAAGGTGGTAATGGCACACAAGAAGCACTTGGCATTTATGTACAAGCGGGCACTGGTAAACTAACAGCTGGAATATTAATAAACGGCATACAACAAATTGTAACATCTACATTAGCCATTAACGATAACGAATGGCATCATACAGCGTTTACCTATGATGGCACAACTTTAAAATTATATGTTGACGGTACTTTAGATGGAACATTAACTGCAGTAGGAACTATAACAACGAACACAAGCCCATTAGACATTGGTTATAATTCACCCTTAAATGCATATCCATTTATTGGTAAAATAGATGAAGTAAGAATTTGGAATACTGTAAGAACATTATCACAAATTCAAACTGCCATGAATAGTTCATTGCTTGGTAATGAAGCTGGCTTAATAGCTTATTACCATTTTAATGACAATAGCAGAAGTGGACAAGGCAGAATAATAACCAATTTCTGTACTGCAACTGGAACTGTATTAAATGGCTCAACTTACGGCACTGCACTTACACCAATATTTGAATGTGCTCCACCACCATTTACGACTCCTGAATGTAATATGGTTTTAAATGGTACAACCGATTATGCGCAAGCCGCCAATAATGCAGCAATTAACTTAGCTCAATTTTCGGTAGGTGCTTATTTTAAAACAACCATTACTGGCACTGTAAAAAGTATTTTAATGAAAGATGTGGATGGTACAAATAATAATTACAAACTTTCCCTTTCTGCTACCAATAAAGCACAAATAAGTTTTGTAAATACAGCATTCACTACTGTTTCAGCTATTGGCACAACAACCATTACAGATGGCAACTGGCACTATGCGGTAGGTACGTATGATGGAGCCAATTTAAAAATATATGTAGATGGGGTTTTAGAAGCTACCACTGCTATTGCTACAACTCAAAGTACAGGTACAAATGCATTAAACATCGGAGCTGATAATGGCGGCATCAATAAATTTAATGGAAGTTTAGATGAACTGAGTGTATGGAATAGAGCAATAACTGCATCAGAAATTACAAGCATTGTTGGACAGCGTTTGCTAGGCAATGAAAGCGGATTGGTTGCCTATTACAATTTTGGCGGAATGCTTACTGATGGCGTAAATGGGCCAACGTTTGTTACAAATTCTTGCACAAACACCGGCAGCGCATTAAATGCACAGCTTGCTGGCAGTACCACTACACCCAAATTTACTTGTAGCGAAATTCCAGTAAACGATCCACCATGTTCTATTTTATTGAATGGTTATGCAGATGCAGTCTCACCAGTTAATGGTACAAGTGACTTTACTTATCCAACCATTACCCAAAATTTTACCATGGAAATTGTAGCTAAACCGTTATTAGAAAAACGTGGCTCGGGTACAAGTGGATATCCAATATGGCCTTTGGGGCATTATATTGAAAATGGGCAAGCGGGGCAAACCTTTGTAATAGCACCCAATAATGGAAATAGTTTAGGCGCAGGCCATGCAGGTATAGGCATTAGCTTGGGCACAAATGGCATTGGTGTGTATGAAGGCTCTACTGGGTATTTACAAGCCCCAGCAGTGTATAATGGAACAACATCCGATTGGTCGCATATAACAGTAGTAAGCGAAAATGGCAAGTTAAAATTATATCTAAATGGTGCATTAAAAAGCTCGTCTGCTGCAAGTGGATATATATTGCACCCAAGTATTGGATTAGCTGGTTACTCCTCTGCATTATCGCCCGCTTTCGCTGGTTATGTAAGCGAAGTAAGGGTTTGGAATATTGCCCGTACAACTGATCAAATTAGAAACAATATAAACGTAAATCTTACAGGTGCTGAAACAAATCTTGTAAGCTTGTATAAATTTGGCAGCAATACAACTAATGGTAATAACCAAATAATTACCGGCTCCGGAAGTTTGGCTAGTAGTATTGTTTATAAAACAGCAGGCTCAAATTACACACCATTGTTTACCTGTGCCAACACAACCAATGTACCTAAAGATAGCTTACCAGGAAGTGGTAAAATGCTAACTTTCACAGGCAGTGGTTTGTATAGTGCACTTAGTGGTTCAGCATTTGCAGAATTAGGCAATTGGGGCAATACACCAGCACAAGGTAGTATTGCTTGTTGGTTCAATGCAAATACGATAAAAAACAATGCAGTTCTTTTATCTACAACACATTTTCGCAATCAATCAGGAAAACACAAAGCTTTCAATGTATTTATTAAAAACAATAAACTGCTGTTAACCATTGGTACCGACACAACTGTTACCGGATACCAAGATACCGTAACAGTAATGAATAGTTTAAATACAGGTCGCTGGTATCATCTAACATTTAATTGGGATGCAGTTGCCAATAGCTACAACGTATTTATCAATGGGATTGCTGTTGCTTCGGGTACTTCATCTTTTTTACCAACAAAATTTGAAAGTGTAAAAGCAGGATCAGGCATTGTAGCTGGTTATGCCTATGCTTGGGATGGTTTTATTGATGAAATAAGTGAATGGAATAAAATTTTATCGCTATCAGAAATAAGGCAACAAATGTGTAGCAAAATAAATCTTACACAGGCAAATTATGCCAATGTGTTACATTATTACAGATTTGATAATACAACCAGTAGCAACAATTTTATCAGCGATTATGCTGGAACAGCACATGGTATTTATTGTTTGCCATTTTTGTACGATTACTGGTTAACAGGGGCTGGTGGTGGTACATTTTTTCATGACCAAATTCCTGCCCATTATTTTATCGATTTACCTACATCCTCAGCTCCAATTGGCGATACGAGTAGATTTGACTACAGTGGTATTGGTTCTTTTGCAAAAATTACCGCAGGTATTGCTAACAGAGATACATTAGCCGCAACATTGCTTACGGGCAGCAATGTACAAGGTGTACATGTGTTTGGCGTAAACGAAAAACCAAATACGCAAAATGGTCAATTGGTTTTGACAAATAACAATAGATATGGTGGCGTGTATGTAGTTGGCGATACCAATCAACTTAGCTATAACATGAAATATAGTTATGGGGCAAATCCATATTTTACAGCTGGTTTATTTCACGATCAATTGTTATTATATAAACGCTTGCACAATGCAGATGGTACATGGGTTTTAGATGCTACTGCAATAATAGATTCTTTCGCAAAAACCTATACAACTATTGCTAGAAATAGTGAATATATGTTGGGTTATTCATTGGTGCCTGTTAGGCCACATTTAGGCCCCGACACAACCGTGTATATTATTTGTGATAACGACACCTATAATTTGTTACCATTGTACAACACCGGAAGTTTTGCAACATCCTGGAGCACTGGTACACCAACAGCAGCCACACTGGGCAGTTACTCCTTGATAGCTACAAGTAGTTTTGGCTTTAAAGATACTGCGGTAGCCACAGTAGCACAAAAGTTAGCTGTATGGACAGGGGCTGTAAGCAGCGATTGGCATACTGCTGCTAACTGGAATGGTAATAAAGTTCCTGATTCTACTTATCATGTAATTATTCCTGCTGGTACAGCAAACCCTTGTGTGATAAGTAGTGCAAATGCTTTTGCCGCAAGTGTACAAGCAAAAACGAGCAGCAATTTTGCTATTATTAATAATAAAATATTATTGATAACAGCAAGTTGTGGAGCGCTGCCTGTGTGGCCGTAAAAATATTTTAAGTATCAAAAAAATTATTAAAAAAGTTTTCTTTGGGGGAAAAGCTCTGCTGAATTATTCAGTAGGGCTTTTTAATTGATATGGATTTGATTTTGTAGTAAAATTAAATAAGCTTTTCTTAAATTGCAACAAAGAAACAAACCAATGTTTAAGTACATAAAATACCTAAGTCCCATAATAACATTTACACTTGCATACATTAGTTTTACGCATACTGGTATTTGGTGCTGGTTAGTAATAATGCATTCTTGGGTTTTTGTTCCTACTATAGAATTGTTTTTAAAAGGAAATACAAAAAACATGTCTGCAGCAGAAGAAGAATTGGCTAAAAACGATAAAACCTACGACTACTTGTTGTACCTCGTTGTACTTATTCAAATTCCTATGTTGTTTTTCTTTTTAGCTTCTTTTGTAAATGCTGAATTGAGCACATTAGATATAATAGGTCGCATTACAAGTATGGGTATGCTTTGTGGTATTTTTGGTATAAATGTAGCGCATGAACTTGGGCATAGAAACAATAAATTTGAACAAGCACTTGCAAAAATATCTTTGCTTACAAGTATGTACACACATTTTTTTATAGAGCACAATAAAGGCCATCATAAAAATGTGGCAACACCAAACGACCCTAGTAGTGCACGTTACAACGAATGGGTGTATCTTTTTTATTTTAGAACAATTATTTTTACATATATATCTGCATGGCACATTGCAAATGATGAGGTGAAGAAAAAGGGCAAAGCAGTTTTTAGTATTTATAATGAAATGATACAATTGCAATTTATGCAAGTAGTACTTATAGCCTTTATATTTTTTGTATTTGGCGGCATAATTTTATTGTACTTTTTAGCTGCAGCATTTATGGGAATATTATTATTGGAAACGGTAAATTATATTGAACATTATGGTTTACAAAGAAAAGAAACTGGCGAAAATAAATTTGAGCGTGCACAACCACAACACAGTTGGAACAGTAATCATGCTATGGGAAGAATGATGTTGTTTGAATTGAGCCGCCACAGCGATCATCATTATTTGGCTAGCAGAAAATACCAAATATTGCAACACCACGATGACGCTCCTCAATTGCCAACTGGCTACCCTGGCTCAATGTTATTAGCATTAGTGCCGCCAATTTGGTGTGGCATAATGAACAGAAAAATAAAAGCATTAAATCAATAAAAGCCATTTTAAAAGCAGCCTTTCATATAAAACTATTGCCAACCTAAAGGAATATATTATTTTTACATTCTAAAATTTAAAAACACATTATTATGAAACTATTATTCACTTGCATTTTGGGTTTGTTTTGTATAACTGTATTTGCTCAGCCCAATAAAAAAGCAGCAGCAAAAGGCGTAAAATATGGTGCAACAACTACTGCAGCTGGAGCTATAGAAGTAAACCTACTTGAGGAAAAATTAATAACAGCAGAAAGCTATAAAGGAAAAGTAAAAGGTACTGTAGCTAGCGTATGCGAAAAGAAAGGTTGTTGGATGAAACTTGCACAAACAGAAGGCGATGGCATTATGATTCGTTTTAAAGACTACAAATTTTTTATGCCATTGAATATTGTGGGTAAAGATGTGGTGCTACAAGGCGTGGCTAAGAAAACAGTAACAAGTGTAGAAATGCTAAAACATTATGCCGAAGATGCAGGCAAAAGCAAAGAAGAAATTGAGAAAATAACAGAGCCAAAAACCGAGATTGAATTTATTGCTACTGGCGTATTGGTAGTAAGTTAAATAATAAAACATTTTTTGTGAAAGCGACTATGAGAAAATCAAAGTCGCTTTTTATTTTGGTTTATATTCAAATATTAATTCTGCATTTTGTTGTAAAGTAGCACTCGAAAATAACTCATACCTTTTACCTGCTGGAGTGGTAAAAACAATGAGAGCAGTATTTGGCGGAATGCTACCAAGGTTTTCTGCAAATAGTACAATGCTGTGCAGGCTTGTTTTTTCATCGAGTGTTACATCTATTTCTATAGGCTTTTCAGAAAGCCTTTGATGGCTCATAATCATTTTACCATTGTAAAAAATACTTACCGAATCCCCATCAACTGTACCATTGTCATACACTTCTAATTTTATTTTTTTATCTGTAACTACAATATGGCTAATCTCTTTATTTACACGCCCGTTTGTTTGAGCAGGCAAGGTATTTTGCTTTGGTATAAGCTTTGCAACTGACGGCACAAGTATTTTTTTTGCAATTGTATCTTTTGGTTTAGGCGCTACCTGTGGTTTTTTTAAAGTGTCTTTTTTCTTTGGAAGTTCAGGCTTCTTTAAAGTATCTTTTTTCTTTGGTAAGTCAGGCTTCTTAATGGAGTCCTTCTTCTTAGGCAACTCAGGCTTTTTTATAATAGGAATTTCTTTTTTAGGAACAATAGGCTTTTTTGGAGGCTCATTTTCTTTCACACAATCTTTCATTTCTTGCGTCATCATTGCTGGCTGGTCGGCTACTTTTTTTAAGGAAATTTCATAAATAGTTCCACCACCTGCAAAAAAAGATTCTTTAACTCTACAATATCCATTAAGAACAGTTTTGCCATTTTCAAAATCTAACCTAAAAATTAATTGCATTAAAACATGCCCACCACTATTTTCCATAAATGAATAACCATCTACAAGCCACGAGTGATTTTCTTTTTTATAACCCCCAGAAAAATAAGCCTTACAATGATCTCTTTTATTGCGATAAGTATAATCCCAAGTGTATCCACAAAGCTTGTCGCCCACTTGTACAATATTTACTTGTAAAAATTCATTATTATCAAGATCCCCTTCCCAAGTGCCAGTTAGCCTTTGACTGCTTGCAGTGTTTAAAATAAACCACGAAAGAAAAAATAAAGTAAATGTTTTTTTCAAAATATAACCGATTATTTCTGATACTAAAATTACGATTTTATTAATTAGATATCTTGTAAATGATTCTTTAAAATAAAAAATTAACTTACTCTTACTAAAATTTTAAAAACTATACTGCAATAAAAAGCGGCTACATATAGGATGCAGCCGCTTTTAATATTATGCTAAAATTTATTTACTTTCCTTTAATACCATATCTATTGTAACAGCGCACGAAACAATGGCCATTTTTCTTTTATCTTCTGCGTATTCTGGTACAATATCCACTACATATTTATCGGCTGTGGTAAATGCTTCTTTCAAAATACCATTCCACTTTTTTGTAATGGTTCCTATTTGATTGTTATTGTCCATTATTTTAAAATTCCATCCTTTCCAATCGCCAGTAATGCTTGCTATTTCAATACCTGTTTCATCTGTTATTTTAAAAGTTGGTTTTAGTATGGCAAATTTTTGCTTGATGGTTCCAAGCAAATCACCTTTGCTATCTGTTAGCGTAATTTTCGACATCCAAAATGTCCATCCTCTTTTTATGGTGACCAATACATCGCCATTAAGGTCTGTAATTTCTAACTGAAAAGGCAGCATGGCTTTTTTTAACAACAAGCGCAAAAACTTTTGCCCTGCGGTAAGGCGTTGTTGTATTAAACCAATTTCGCCATGCTGGTCGTACACTTTATAAGCATTTGTAAATTTGAAGAAACCAATTTTTTCATCAATAAAAAAAGTGTTCTTTTCAAAAAAATCTGGATATACCATTGACATAGAGTGCAAAGTTAAAGGTTGAAAGTTGAAGGTTTGTCCAAATATTGTCAGACTATAATTTTTTAAGCTGGGTCTATTGTTACTTTTATCATTTTATCGCCGCCTTGTATATCATCTAAAAAATCTAGGCCTTCTGTTATTTTTCCAAAGCAAGTATGGTTGCCATCTAAATGTTGTGTGCCTTGTCTGTTGTGGCAAATAAAAAATTGTGAACCACCAGTATTTCTACCTCTGTGTGCCATGCTCATTACACCTCTATCGTGGTATTGGTTTGGTGCTGCTACTTCGCAATTGATGGTGTAACCTGGTCCGCCTGCGCCTGTACCTTCTGGGCAGCCTGCTTGTACCATAAAGTTTGGTATTACCCTATGAAAACTTAACCCATCGTAAAATCCTTTTTCTACCAATGTTTTAAAATTGTTCGCAGCTATTGGTGTGGCTTCCTCATAAAGTTCGAAACTAAATGTGCCTTTGTTTGTTTCTATTTTTCCTGTTGTACTCATGGTTGTTTGTTTTTATTTGTGCGGCGAAAATAAGTTGTTTATGCCATTTTAAGTGCTAAATATTTTTTCATCATTTTAAAATAAAAAGCTAAACTATTTAGTATTTTTATATTATCTTTACCCAAATGATTTTTATGAATAGTTTAAAAATATTTGAAGAGAAAAAGGTGCGTTCATTGTGGAATGAAGAAGAGGAGAAATGGTATTTCTCTATTATTGATGTTGTGAGCATTCTTTCTGAAAGTATCGACCCAACTGCATATTGGAGAAAATTAAAACAACGACTAAAAGCTGAAGGAAATGAAACCGTGACGAATTGTCACGGTTTGAAAATGCTTGCTGCGGATGGCAAAATGCGTTTAACGGATGTTGCTGATACAGAACAATTACTCCGCCTTATACAATCCATCCCCTCCCCAAAAGCAGAGCCATTTAAAATATGGCTGGCAAAAGTAGGCTATGAGCGTATGCAAGAAATGGCCGACCCTGCTCAAAGCCTTGACAGAGCTAGAGAAAACTGGCAAAAACTTGGGCGAAGCGAAAAGTGGATACAACAAAGAATGACAGGGCAAGAAACCCGCAATAAACTAACGGATTATTGGAAAGATAGCGGTGTGGAAAGAGCAGATGAGTTTGCATTACTCACCAATATTATCCACCAAGAATGGACAGGGCTTACGGTAAAAAAGCACAAAGATTTAAAAGGTTTAAAATCTCAAAACCTGCGAGACCACATGAGTGAGGCAGAATTAATTTTTACTGCACTAGCAGAACTCTCTACACGACAAATAGCAGAAACCGATGAAGCAAAAGGCTTGGCAGAAAATGCGACTGCTAGTAAAAAAGGTGGCGCTATTGCAAAAGATGCAAGAAAAGCTTTGGAAAATAAAACGGGGAAAAGTGTGGTGACGGGGGAAAATTTTTTACCGACTAACCAAAAGAAAAAACTGAAATGAATAGATTAATAATAATTGGGAATGGATTTGATATTGCACATGGAATGCCTACTAAGTATTCTGATTTTGTGAAGTGGTATTTAAAAATGCTATTTAAAAATTTAATTAAAAGTAATTA
>JAYTGY010000207.1:0-23044 GCA_043733065.1 Ferruginibacter sp. | reverse complement strand
TCAAAGAATTTTTTCATATCTGCATCCACAGATTCGGGGTTGGCCACAAAATCTTTGTACAAATTTTCTATATAAGATGGGTGAGCGTTGGTTATATATTGGAAATCCTTCATTCTATATTAGTATTTAGTACTGAGTATTGAGATATTAGATAATAGACATTAGACACTAGATATTTGACAATAGCTAATTAGCATTTAAAAATGAGATTTCAAGCTCTAATCCACTTACTACAATCAACAAATTTTTGAACCTTGAACCTTTAACCTTGAACTTTCAACCTTCAACTTTGAACTTTGCTCTCATTTTGGCTGCAAATATCGGCTTTTAAAGCCTTAAAAAAAGCAAGTTTTCACTTAAATGAAACAAAAAATGGCTTTAAACTAAAATATTGTTGGACTAGATGATGTTAATCTAAAAAATAATCCTACATTTGCACTCCAAAAAAGAGGAATCATGGCAAATCACGCAGCAACCAAAAAAGATGTAAGACAAAGTGCAAAACGCAATGAGCGTAACCGTTACTACGGTAAAACTACTCGTAATGCAATACGTGACATTAAAGCAATAGGCGAAAAAACAGAAGCTACTACTAAGCAACCAACTGTAGAAGCTATGATAGATAAATTAGCACAACGTGGTACTATTCATAAAAATAAGGCCGCTAATTTGAAAAGTAAAATGGCAAAAAGAATTAATGCATTAGCCAAATAGTATTTACAAAATATATTTTAAATGCCCTGCAATTTTTGCGGGGCATTTTTGTATCTATTATTTTTCGGAAATCAATTTCTTACTTTTGATATATGAGAAAAATAATTCTTTTAAGTTTATTGTGCATTTGCACAAAAGTAAACGCACAAATAACAACATTCGAAAAAAGCAATGGTTTAGAATCTGCTACATATTTTGAAACTATTAATTTTTACAAAAATTTAGATGCATTATCAGATATAATTTCTGTAAAAGAAATGGGACAAACCGATGCTGGTTATCCCTTGCATTTGGTTTTGATAAGTGCTGATAAAAAATTTAATCCAGTTCAATGGCACACACAAAGCAAAGTAGTAATAATGATAAACAATGGCATACACCCAGGTGAGCCAGATGGTATAGATGCGAGCATGATGTTGGTGAGAGATTTAAAAAATAAAAAAATCATTCTTCCCAATAATGTAGTGCTTGCCATAATACCAGTGTATAATATTGGTGGTTGTTTAAATAGAAATACGCACAGCCGTGTAAATCAAAATGGGCCTATAGAATATGGCTTTAGAGGCAATGCGCAAAATTTAGATTTAAATAGAGATTTTACAAAAAACGATAGCAAAGAATCAAAATCATTTGCTCAAATATTTCATTGGCTTAATCCAGATATTTTTATTGACAATCATGTAAGCGATGGAGCAGATTACCAACATACGATGACACTTATTACTACACAATATGAAAAGCTTGGTCAAATTGCTGGCAAATGGTTAAGAGAAACTTTTGAGCCAGAGCTATACGCAGGTATGAAAGAAAAAAAATGGGATCTTATTCCGTATATAGAATTTGAAGTAGCGGATTTTAGTAAGGGTGTAAATATGTTTTATGAAACCCCAAGGTACAGTTCTGGTTATACTGCCTTGTTTGGTACATTTTCTTTTATACCCGAAACGCATATGCTAAAGCCTTATAAAGAAAGAGTACAATCAACTTACGACCTTATGAGCACATTTATTAGCAAGGCTTCTATACATGCAAATGATATTTTAGATAAAAGAAAAGAAGCTGTTGCTCAAATTAAAAATCAAACACAATTTCCATTACGATGGGTTGTAGATAAAACAAAGAATAGTTCGTTTACGTTTAAAGGATATGAACAAGATACCGCTATTAGCGAAGCAACCGGTTTGCAAAAAATGTTTTACAATCATACAAAACCTTACACAAAAGATATTACTTTTTACAATTATTATAAAGCTGATAACGTTGTAGAAAAACCCCGTGCATATATTATTCCAATAGGATGGTACAATGTTATTGAAAGATTGAAACTGAATGGAGTTATTGTTAAGAAATTAAGAAAAGACACTACCATATTTGTTGGCATTTACAAAATAGAAGAGTATAAAAGCAGAACAAACCCATACGAAAAACACCATCCAACCTATGCAGTAAAAGTTTCAGAAAAAATGGATAGTATGCATTTTTTAAAAGGAGATTATATCATTGAAATGAACCAATCTTCAAATAGATACATTGTAGAAATGCTAGAACCCACAGGTGATGATAGTTTTTTTGCATGGAATTTTTTTGATGCCATACTACAGCAAAAAGAAGGTTATAGTGATTATAGATGGGAAGATGTGGCTGCGGAATATTTAAAAAATAATACAGATGTAAAAATAAAATTAGAAGAAAAGAAAAAAGCGGATATAAAATTTGCAACAAATAGTTCTGCAATATTAGATTTCATTTACAAAAACTCCCCATATTATGAGCCTATGCACAACAGATATCCTGTGTATAAGATTTTGCAATAATTAAACTTTTGCTGGTGCATACATAGATAATTTTCTATGCAAATCTTCTGGTCTAAATGGTTTTTGAATATAATCTGTAAAACCTTTTGATACTAAATCCGCATGCATATTGTCATATACAGCAGCTGTAAATGCTATTACAGGAATGTGTTCATTTATTTCTCTAATAGCCGCTACCGTTTCGTACCCATCCTTTTCAGGCATTTCTAAATCTATCAACAATATATCAAAGTTGTTTTTATGAAACATCTCTAATGCCTCAACTCCATTTAATGCTTCTGTAGGTTGTATGTTCCACTTTTGTAAAAACTTTCTGGCTATTAACATATTTACCTGATTATCTTCTGCAATTAAAACTTTTACATTGTTTAAACTTACAAGTGTACTAACAATATGTTCGTTTACAAAATTTTTATTATTTAGCTGTAAATCTAATTTTATAGTAAAATAAAAATTGCTTCCTCCCCCTTTTTTACTTTCTACTTTTAATTCTCCTTTATACAATTCAATTATATTTTTACTAATAGAAAGTCCTAACCCTGTACCTCCAAATTTTCGGGTAGTAGTAGTATCAGCTTGTGTAAAACTATTAAAAATTATTTTTTGTTGCTGCTCTGTAATACCCAAGCCCGAATCTTTTACAGAAAAATAAATTGCAGCTTGTTTACTATTTGCATTAATCAAATTCGCAGAAACGATTACATTTCCATTGTCGGTAAATTTGAGTGCGTTAGATATTAAGTTACTCATCACTTGACTTAATCTCGTTTCATCACCTAAAAAATAACGATCCAATCTTTCATCAATTTCAAATAACAATTGTATTTTTTTTGTTGCGAATTGATTTGTGTATAGACTTTGTATTTTATCAAAAAAAGTTTTAAGATTAAACCCACTTTTTTCAAGATGCATCATCTCTGCCTCAATTTTACTAATATCTAATACATCGTTTATTAGATTAAGCATATGCTCGGACGAATATTTTAATAGAGAAAAATGTTCTTTTTGCTCAGGCATACTTGCTTCATCCAACAACAAATTTGCAGTACCAATTATACCGTTTAATGGCGTACGCAATTCATGACTCATGTTCGATAAAAACTTCGACTTTGCATTCATTGCAAATTCAGCCTTGTCTTTTGCAACTACCAGTTCTGCCTGAGCTTTTTTAATATCAGTAATATCTAAAATACTTATTTTTTTAAGTGTTTGCTCTCCATTTTCAAAAGGCACAATACTTACATAGCCAGGAAACTCTGAGCCAGATGCAGTACGGCAAGTTAGTTCGCCTTTCCAAGCCTCTTCTTGATTAGCAAATATTTTTACTACTTCTAATTGCTCATCAAAATCTTTTATATAATTGGCAATAGATTTGTTTAATAAAGCAGTATTGTCTTTTACATCGAATAAATGAACACTTTGCAAATTAGTATCTGTTATTATTTTTGAACGAGCATCCACAATAAATACGGCATCCAAAGATGTATTGTAAACGGCATCTAAAAACTCTTGTTTCTCTCCCAACTTTTTTGTGTTTCTAAAGTTTTGGCGAAGAGACACAAATGCCAACAAACATGTAATAATGGACGAACAAAAAATATTTCCAAGAAAAGTGATTCGCTCCTGATTATTTCCCAAGCGCTGCATTACACTATGTAAAGGAGCTAAGGTAAAAATAAAGAGTAAGCAAAAAAGAATGGCTGCGTATGAAAAAAACAATAACCCCCTTTCTTTATAATCAAAAATAAAAGTGCTTATAATTAGCAATACAAATAAATATAGATAATCGCCCGAAACTAGTCCTTCAATATATGTAATACAACAAATGGCAACACAAAAAACCACAATAAAAATAGATCTCAATAAAACAAAATGCCTATCGTTAATAAACAAAATTGTGGCAATTAATATTATTGCTGCACTACTTGTAACAAAAAAGCTATACGTGTAATTAAAATAATAATTTATCAATGCATTAACTATCAATATAATAATACCGTATGTTCTTACGGCTTTTATATTGTATAAAAGTTTGGGTTGCGTACCAGAATACACATCTTCAGAAAACTGTTCATTTTCCGACAAAAATTTTAGTCTAGATAAAAAACTAGTCGATATTTGTGTCTGCATACTTTTATAAAACGCAAAATTAGAGTATAAATGTAAAGTATTAATTATAACTAAACAGCTATCTAATTATAAACAAAATAATGAATGCTTTATTGCCCAAAACTTATTTAATTTTACTTTTTATAAAAACACTAAAAGTGATCCTATATAATAAATTGTATAATAAAGTCGTTTAGGATTATCAAAATCAACTGTTTTCTTTTGAAAAAACAAATTTTACTCATTTTAGTATCCGCAATATTAATCTTCCTAGGTATTGACCTTTATAAAAGGAATATAGCTAACCGCACCTTCGATATTGGCTGTGCACCGGCTTCATATGGGCTTGCCCAGCATTTTGACCCAGAAAAAGGCCCTTATTTTGGAAAGCTTAGAGGAGATAATGATAGAGATATTATTTTAGATAGTGTAGGCTTTGCAAAATCGGAAAATATGGTTGGCGTAAAAGACAATGATGCTTTTCCTAGGGTAAATAAAAATGAAGTAATTAATATAAACTCTGAGCCATATTTTGCTCCAGAGATAATAGCAGAAAAACAATCTTACAGCATCACTATCCCAATAAATGCTGCAGAAGCAGGCGACCCCGTTAGAGGCTGGATAGATTTTAATGGAAACGAAATATTTGAAGAAGATGAAAAAGCAGCTGGTGAATATATTTCTGGATCAACTGTAAATTTAACCTGGCGATTACCATTAATTTTAAACCCGAGTTTGACGTATTTAAGAATAAGAACCTGCGAGCGCACTTTTGTAGAAAATATCGAATCGCCAAGCAGATCTGTAAAAACAGGCGAAGTTGAAGATTATGTGGTAAGAATTACAAAAACAATTACACCCCAAGCAGATTTAAAAGAATCGATAGATTTTTTGCCTTTTGCAGGCAAGAATGGCATGAAGGAAGTTGTGCCAATAATTAATAATTTAACCATAGGGGGAAATAATATATCTATAAAAATTTCAGGCACAAATCCCGAAATAATAGGCATAAATAATTTACAAGAAGCCTCTTTAACTGGATTGTTAATTGGACATAATAACAATACAACTGTAAACAACAATAATCCAATTATATTAACCCTAAAAGCGAGTGCGCTTCTTGAAAATGTAAATTTTCAGTTATTGGATATTGATGGTGGCGATAAAATAAAAATTGAAGGTTATAGAAAAGGAATTATTGTAGCACCATCTATAAATAATTTGATAGATAATTTTTACTACCAATACAACAATATTACAAGCGAAGTTTATTCTAACATGCACACCAATGCTGGAGCAGATTCTATGATGACTTCTTCTTTAAGTATGAGCGTAAATGTAAATTTCAGTGGTTTTATCGACAGTGTGAAGTTAACTTACACTGATACTTCCCCATCAAGTACAGGCACATTTACACTAGGTAATTTTAGTGCCAGAAAATACAATATACCTGAAACAAACATTGAGCAATTTACAACTTACGAAATAGAAGAAACGCAAATACTTTATTGGAAAATAAGCAAAAACAATCACTTGTTATCTTATTTTGTAGAGCGTAGTTATGACAATGTTACGTTTGAAACAATTGGTTCAAAATCTATAAAAAATGCAGCGGATAGTTTATTTTCTTTTGTTGATAAAGATATTTCTCCAGCCATTAATTATTGTTTTTATCGAATTAAGACAATGACGGATGATAACCATGTTTCTTATTCTCAAACGTACAGAATAAAAAGAAATGAGTCAACCACAACATCTGGTTTTATTACAGAAAAATTTGAATTTAATTCGGAAATAAAAGTAATACTTCTTAAAGATATGACTGGCCAAATAAAAGTAAATTTATATGATTATAAAGGCGTAAACTATGGCAATTGGAATTTTGAGAACAAAAAAGCAAAAGATGTTTTAGTATTAAATAACTTATCCAATATACCAGAAAACATGTACTATATTCAAATAATAAATAATACAAACAAATACAATTTAGAAGTAAATAAAGTAATCAACTCTGCTAATTCCAATTAAAATTGCTATTAAAGGCAATTTTCTTCATTAATATCTCTGCAAATACGCATATTTGAACCAAAAAAGTGTACATTTGCACCCCGTTCAGAAAAAACGGGATAACAATTTTATTTACAAACAAAAAACAGGGAAATGAGCAATTACGAATTGATGGTGGTTTTTACCCCTGTGCTATCTGAAGAGGAATTTAAAGCCGCTCAGAAAAAATACGAAACACTTGTTACAGAAAACGGTGGTTCTATTACGCACAGCAATCCATGGGGACTAAAATCACTGGCGTATCCAATTGCCAAAAAGACTACTGGTCTTTATTGGGTAATGGAATACAGTGCGCCAACCAGCTTCAATGAAAAGTTGAAAATTCAACTTTTACGTGACGAATCTTGCATGCGTCATATGTACACTGTACTCGATAAATACGCCGTGGAGTACAATGGTAGAAAGAGAAGTGGTGTAAAACATTTTGAACCATCACAAAAATCGGAAGCATAAACCATGGCAAAAGCAAACGAGATTAAATATCTAACAGCTATAAAAGCTGAAAAGCGTCCAAAGAAATATTGCCGCTTTAAGAAAATGGGCATCCGCTATATTGATTATAAGGATGGTGATTTCTTGAAAAAATTCTTAAACGAACAAGGTAAATTATTGCCACGTCGCCTTACAGGAAACTCTCTTAAGTTTCAGCGCAAAGTGAGCGAAGCAGTAAAAAAAGCCCGTCAAATGGCTATTCTACCTTACGTTACGGATTTAATGAAGTAGGAATTCCGCCTTCGGCGAATTCTAACTTGTACTCGCCAAAGGCGAGTACCTTCAAAAATAAATTTTTTAACCACCCTAATCTTTAAGTAGAGAAAGCTCTGAGCTTGTCGAAGAGTTGGGTAAAAATGCAAAACGATGCAGGTAATATTAATACAAGATGTAAACAACCTTGGTGGAGCAAATGAATTGGTAACGGTAAAAAATGGCTACGGTCGTAACTACCTTATTCCACAAAAATTTGCGGTAGAAGCTAGTCCTAGCAATATGAAACAAATGCAGGAAAAAGTAAAACACCAAGCTAAAAAAGAAGCTAAGTTATTGGCTGAACTAAACAGTGTAATAACTGTTTTGAAAGATGGTGCTTTAAAAATTGGTGCTAAAACTGGTACTAGTGGTAAAATATTTGGTAGCGTTACAACTGTTCAAATAGCTCGAGCTATTAAAGAGCAAAAAGGCTACGAAATAGATCGCCGTCGTATTAGCATTACAGACGATATAAAAGAATTGGGCACTTACAAAGCGAACATTGATTTTGGCAACGGAACTGAAACCGAAGTTGAATTTGAAGTAGTAGCCGAGTAATATTATCCCTAATTAATACACAAATCCGCCTGCTTTATCGTAGGCGGATTTTTTATTTTGCCCCATTTTGGCTTAAATCGTGTAACTCAGTTATAAACGCATCTCAAAAAAAAGCGCTGCTATTGATTTTTAGATTGATAATAGGCTTACATTTGTATTGTCTGTTGGAATCTTAGTTTTAATGTTGGCTGATTTTATCTTTTCGTAAGTAACTTTTCAGTTCATTGTAGCACTAATAACCCGGGCATTATTTATTATTTTTAAAAAGTTTATTACAATGAACATTTACGTAGGTAATCTTAGCTGGTCTATGACTGACGAAGATCTAAGCACACTCTTCACTGAGTATGGTACTGTAAGCAGTGCAAAAATTCTTAAAGACAAAATGAATGGCCGTAGCAAAGGTTTCGGTTTCGTAGAAATGGAAGACGATGAGGCTGCTAAAGCTGCAATCGCTGCATTAAACGAAGTAGAAATTCAAGGTCGCAAATTAATCGTAAACGAATCTCAGCCACGTGCTGAAGGCGACGATTACAAAAAACGCAGCGGTGGCGGTGGTTACGGCGGTGGCGGTAACAGAGGCGGCGGTGGCGGATACGGCGGCGGTGGCGGTCGTTCTGGCGGCGGTGGTGGTTATGGCGGCGGCGGTGGTCGTAGCGGTGGAAGTGGCGGATACGGTGGCGGCGGCGGTCGCAGTGGCGGCGGTGGCGGTTACAGCAAAGATTATTAATATCTAAGTTATATAAAACACGCTTTAAATTTTCCCCTCAGCAATGAGGGGATTTTTTATGCCCATAATCGGCTAAATTTTAAAAACCAATATGACATTATTGCTAAATATTTTTTTACGGCGAGTTTGGTACATTTTTGGCAATAGAAGTACTAAAAAAAAAACACTTTACAATGAAATCGTTTTCAAAAATTACATTAGGGGCAGCAGCAATAGTATTTGCTGGAATAATGATTGCAAGCAAGAAAAAAGCAAATGGTGAAAAGCAAATTGCTGCTATCTCAAATGAGGGTTATGAAACAGCTGCTGATATTTTGACCCAAAAAAACAACAAGTCATTCAAAAAAATACATCTAGGACCTGTATTGCCACATCATATTTTTTGAAAACTCAATATTTTAACTCCTTTTAGTGGTATTATAAAGCCCCCATTCTATTGCAGAACGGGGGCTTTTGTTTATGTTTTTGTGCTTTTTTATTTAATTACTTCTATTGTTTTATTTATTACTTCATCATTGGTAACCAATCTTACAACATAACTTCCGTTTGCCAATCTGCTCACATTTATCGTTTCTGTTTGGTTTGTATTAGTTATTTTTTGTTGGCTAATTAATTTGCCATCCAGAGATAAAATACTTACCGTTGCAGGTTTATCAATCATGGTTCCTGTAAGCGAAATGTGTATAATGCCTGTAGATACTGGGTTTGGATAAATGATTACACCACCACCTTTACCAAAAGTTACTTTGCGTATCTCACTATAACTAATTAATCCATTTTTTTCTTCCGTTTTTATTCTGTAGTAATTGATACCTACAACTGGTGTTGTGTGTACAGCGTCGTAGGTAGCACCTTGGTTACCATCGCTTACTAAAGTTACTATGGTATAAAAGGTTCTTCCGTCAGCACTTGCTTCTACTTCGTATGTTGTTATATTGATTTGCTCACTTACTATCCATTTTAAATTTACTTGACTGCCTTTTGGTGCCGCTGTAAAACTTACTATTTTAACTGGCACAACGCCAAAATATACCAAACTTACACTTCCAGGTGTTGGGTCTTCTTTCCCTGCATTATCAATAGCTACAAATGGTATTACTACATTTAATGAAGAACCATCAACTGGATCTATGAATATTGGCTGTGTTGGACCAACTCCGTTTGTAAAAGCAGTTGTTACACCTCCCACAGGCCAAGACACACATGAAGTAGCAGGCGGGCATGTTCCACCATTTATATATACGACTCCGTTGATAGTGATAGCATTTACGTTAGTTGGGAAAGATGTTATTCTAATGTTTGTAACAGCTCCTCCATTATAATCAAATGTGTTAGGATTTGCACCAACATTACTTGTTACAAAAAAACTTGGGATAATAGAGGTTGTACCAAAACTACCTGGATTTGCTCCAGCACTATTTGTACTAACTGCAGACTCTGGTAATTTTTCAATGCCAAAGTTTTGTGTGATTACATTGGTATTATTCGTATTAATTACAATCTCACTATTGTATGTAGCATCTGGTAAACCGCCAAGTCCATTTTTATTTTCGCCGGTAGTAGCCCAACCTACAGGTAATGTTGTAGCAGGTTTTGGTGAGCCAACAGTACCCTGCGTGGTAGTAAGTTGAACAGATAAAGTTGCATTAGGTGGCACCGTAGGGAAAGTATAACTTCCGTCAGCTTGTACTGGAGCTGTAGCGACAACATTGCCTAAACCATCTATTAAATTTACATATAAAACTGCTCCGGCAGTAACACCGCCACCAGTATTTGTACCATTAATAACAGCTTCAGATCCGTCAATCGATATTCCTCCATTTACATCATTCCACACTGAGCCAGAAATAATTATTTTTTGAGGTATAGAATAAACAGCTGGTGTTACATCAATTATACCCAAATTATCTGTAGCGGTGTATGTAAAAGTCGTTCCAGTAAAAGTAGCCGCAGGTGTAAAACTTAATTGAGTTATTTGTAATGCGGTTAATGTATCTACTTGCGATAAATTTGTTACTGCCACACCGTTTAAATACAATACCCCTTGACCAACTGGAGGTAAAGTAGTGATGGTATAAAATTGTATAGAACCATCATCTGCACCCACTAATGGTAATATTGGAGCATTGGCACCTGAAGCATAAACAGCAGGTACTGTAATATTATTTGTTGTAGGAGGTGTATTTACCCTAACGGTATATAAAGCTGGAGAAGCATCAATATTACCATTATTATCTATTGTTGTATAATTAAATGTTGTATTACCGCTAAATCCATCATTAGGATCAAAAGTTAAAAGGTTTGCTTGTGCAACGGGTATTACTTGACCCGCTGTTACTGCAACTCCATTTAAAAATAAAATTCCGTTAGCAGGTAAATTATTTACAGTAAATGATACAATACTTCCATCAACATCCACACCAGTTAAAGCAGGAATAGGCTGTTGCCCTGTACCATTTGAGTTGGTAATAATCTGACTTATTTTATCATCTGCTACTGGCGGCAAATTGGTTACAGGTATTGTAAACGTTGCAGGAGTTGCATCTACCCCACCTAAATTATCGATAGCAGTATAAGTAAATGTTGCATTACCGCTAAAGGTAGGTGCTGGGTCAAATTGTAGCAATGCTGCTTGCGCAGGTGTTATTACCTGGCCTTCTACAACTGGAAAGCCATTTAAAGATAATATACCTTGGCTCGCTACAGGAATTGTTGTTATACGGTAATTTGCAACAGTACCGTCAGCGTCAGAAGCGGTTAATGGGCTAATCGTAGTTGGGCCATTACTGCTATTTAATGCAGGATTGGTTACATTATTTGCAACTGGAGGGTTATTGATAATCGGAATAGTATAATTAGCTGGATTTAAGGCAATATCTCCTGTATTATCATTTGCTGTATAAGTAAAATTTACATTGCCAGTATATGTTCCACTTGGATCAAATTTTAAAGTGGCCATTTCTGCAGGTGTTAATACCAACCCCCCTTGTGTAATAGCAGTTACAACTGTACCAAGTGTATAATACAATATACCCTGATTGGTTGGTGGTATAGTAAGTAATGTATAAGTGGCTATTGTTCCATCTACATCAGCACCAATTAATGGATTAATAGCAGTTTGTCCTGCATTAGCATTTAATGTTGGGTTATTAATATCTGCAACAGTTGGGGGTTGGTTTGCTGTAGCAGTTCCACTTATTGGAATGGTGTAACTAGCAGGAGTAGCATCTACAGCACCTAAATTATCAGTAGTAGTATAAGTAAATACTGAATTGCCCACAACAGCTCCAGATAAAATACGTAATCTTCCTGCTTGTGCAGGTGTAAGCACTTGCCCTGCTGTAACAGCAGTAAAAGTTCCACTACCAGTTAAATCAACTTGTAATGTACCTAAAGTAGGCAATGTAGATATTGTATAACTAGCTATTGTTCCATCCATGTCTGACGCCGTTAATGAAGGTATTTTTACAGTAGAACCTGTTTTAATATTATTTATAGTAATATCATCTGCCACTGGTGGATTATTTACAATTGGAATTGTAAAAGTAGCAGGTGTTGCATCAGTAAAGCCTTCGTTATCTACAGAAGAATATGTAAACACAGTATTACCTGTGTAAGTTCCAGATGGATCAAATTGTAATTGATTAGCTAAACTAGCAGGTATTAATTGACCAACTGTTACTGGCACACCATTTAGCATTAACACACCTTGAGAGGCGGGTGGCAAAGTATTTATTACATAAGAAGCAACAGTACCATCTGCATCCGCACCTGTTAATCCAAGAATAGCTGTTGGACCATCTGCATAACTTAATGCAACATTTATTTTATCGTCTGTAGTTGGTGGTACAGGTACACTTATTAAAGGTATTGTAAATGTAGCAGGAGTAGCATCTGTAGCACCTTGGTCATCTGTTGCTGTAAAATTAAACACTGCATTGCCTGTAGCAAATGGCGCTGGATCAAATTGTAATAATGCTATTTGTGCAGGTGTTAAAACTTGACCAGCAACCACAGGAATACCAGATAAAAGCAAAACACCTTTTGATGGATCTGGTAAAGAAGTAATCGTATAGGTTGCAATAGAACCATCCGCATCTGTAGCTGATAATGGATTTATGTTTGTTGGGCCTGCAGTGTTATTGATACCAGCATTGGTAACATTTGTAGCTACTGGCGGCTGGTTAGTAATAGGGATAGTAAACGTAGCTGGCGATTGGTCGGTTAAACCTTCATCATCAGTTACGGTATAAGTAAATATTGCATTACCAGTAAATCCATCAGCAGGATCAAATTTTAAACTAGCTGCTTGTGCAGGAGTTAGTATTTGCCCAGCTGTAACAACTGTATAAATTCCAGCATTATCATAATATAATACGCCTTGGCTTGCTGGAGGAATAGTACTGATGGTAAAACTTGTAATTATATTTGTGGCATCAGGATCGTTTCCTGTTAAAGGATTTATACTCGTTTGACCTGCGCCACCGTAAATAGAAGGGTTAAGAATATTAGTAGCAATTGGAGGAATAATACCTACTGGAATATTATAAACCGCAGGTGTATTATCTACTAAACCTAAATTATCGGTAGCAGAATATGTAAAAGTTGCATTACCAGAAAAACCATCTGCAGGGTCAAATTTTAATGAAGCCGCTTGTGCAGGTGTTAATACTAAGCCACCTGCGGCAATAACATAACTTGTACCATTGAAATAGTATAAAACTCCCTCAGTTACTAAAGGCACTGAAACTACTGTATAAGTGGCAATTGTTCCATCCGCATCTGTTGCTACTAATGAGGGTATTGCTGTTTGCCCAGTTCCATTTGGATTTGCGATAACTGGTGTTGTAATATCTTGAGCTGATGGGGGTTGATTTACTATTTGAATACTTAAAGTAGCAGGTGTAGCATCAATAGCTCCGTTATTGTCTGTAGCAGTGTATGTAACTTGTGCATAGCCAATATAAGTACCACTTGGGTCAAAACTTAACTGAGTAGCTTCTAGTGGCGTTAATACTTGCCCAACTATTACTGGAATACCATTTAAGTACAATATACCTTGACTCGTGGGTGGTAAAGATGAAATTGTATAGCTTACAATAGTACCATTATCTGTAGCACTAAAAGGTGGAGAAACCAAAGTTGGTCCAGCAGTGCTTGGAATGGGTGCTGTTAAAACATCTATTGCTACTGGCGGAGGATTAACAGGAATAGTATAAGTTGCAGGCGTAGCATCTATTAAACCTACATTATCTGTAACTGTATAATTAAATGTTGCGCTTCCTCCATATCCATCAGCAGGGTCAAATCTAAATGTTTGTGCTTGCGAAGGAGTAAGTACAATACCCGCAGGGTTTGCTGCCAATACTGCAGCGGTTAAGTTTGCAAAACCGCCTGTACAAGTAGCTCCAGTTGGTGTTGGTGGACAAGTTATGCTTAAAACGCCCTGCGCAATTGTTGGCAATGATGTGATAGTAAACGATACTATTGTTCCATCAGGATCTGTACCAGATAATGGTGTTATGGCGCCAATATTTACAGGCCCTGTGCCAGGAGGATTACTAATCACCAAAGTTGTTTTATCTAAAGCTGTAGGAGGGGCAGGACAAATATTTATATTTATTTTTTCATAAAATTGACGACCGCAGCCATCCGTTAAAGTAACAGTTAAAGTACATGGCCCACAAGAAGCAACAGGTGGAGCAACAAATTTTGCAGTTGCACTATATGGATTAATAAACGTACCACCACAACTTGAAGTCCAATAAATATTATAGTCTGATAAATTAAACCCTGCTTTTAAGGACATACCTAAATTTACAGTATCTGCCGATAACATTGAAGATGAAGAAATAGAAAGAGATGGTATAGGATCTTTATCATAAATAGATAAAAATGAAAAATTAAAAAATATTCTTTGCGCTGCAATAAAAGGAGCTGTGGTTCCATCATGAGTGTGGCCTCCTTCATACATTACCTTACCACGAGTTGCATCACCAAATGCACGACCATAAGCCACTTCAGCCACTTTACCATCACTAAACTCAGGAATATTAGGATTGGTAGCAGGTAAACTGCCATCCCATGCTGCTACTGTAGTAGAAGCTCTCCAGCTTGCTAGTCTGCCAGCTGCACCTCCACTTGTAGGGTTATAAGGCATATAACCTCTTTCAGATCCATTGGTACCAACACCTGCATCTAAAACTCCCATAAATTGCATTTCCGCATCATTAGGATTAGAGTATAAAAATGGCGTTATTGGGTCGGCATGTGTAGTCCACAATACCAATGAATTGCCAGCCCAAGTATTTCCTGCATTTTGATCAGTACCAAAACCTGTAAATCTGTTTGAAAGAAAATTTAATTGTTGTGTTGGATCTGCTGGGTTATAGATATTTTCCATGGCACTTACTGCATGGCAAGCTGCCCATATCCATCCTTTTGCATTTTGATTCCATGTTAGCAAATTTTTGTGTGTTCCCCAAACAGGATCGGCATGTGGCATTACAAATAAATCATCGCAGCCGTTTAAATCAGCCGGCTTTTTCAAAGGAAAACCTGTAATTGGTATTCCTGCATTTGTTAAGTATCCTTGGGCAATACTCCCATTATCAAAATCAAACGTCCACCTTGGCGTATATTTTAAATTGTAGGTTACATCTACTGTGAGAGGAGCTGTAGTGGTTACTGCAACTACTCCGCCCGTTGTAGCAGTAGTAATTTTGGTATTTACAGCAGCTGTACGGAACTCTGCTGGAATAATAAAAGTACCGCCTTTATAATCTATTGCATTATAAGTAAAGTCAATGCCATCTTTTAATTTGGATTGACTAATTACCCATCTTACTTGAATCTTATTATTTTTAATAAGATCCCATATAAGACCGTAAGGCTTTAATGAGTTATTTACTGTAGGGGCAGCACTTCCCATATTAATAATGAGCGCACCTGCAGGCAGGGTTTCTGTTTGAGCAAATAAACTAGTGCTAAAGCAAAATGTTGTAATAAAAATTGTAATTGTCCTTATTACTTTTTTGGTTAAAATAGGTAACATATTGGTTTTTTATTTTAGAATTGAATCGCTTTAATATTTTATGTTTATATAATTTATTTACAGTCTTATGACGAGAAGAAGACAAAATGGTTTCTATATAAACACTTTATTTGAAATTATATTGCATCTGAACTCATATAATAGTTGTTTTAAACAAGCATAAATATTTTATTACAATTTCCAAATAAAATAAAAAGCCTCTGGTCAATATTGATGTTATGTTGCGGTAAATTTGGTTTTACATAAGAGCCAATGCGACATTTTTAAGCTTTAAAAAAAACTTAAACGCTATAAAAAATAAACTTAAAACGCTAATAATAAAACATTTAATATTACCAAGTAAGTCTTCACGCCTTACAAATGAATTTATATAATTCGGTGAAATTAGAACATATGCAAAATCGATTTGCAACACTTATGTAAAAAAAAATAAATTGACTTACTTCTTTGAAATATATAAGTTTAGAGGGAAAGGGTAAAAAATGCAAAAGAAATAAAAATAATTAACTTAGTAGTTTTTTAATAAGCATTTTACGAAGTAATTATTTTTGGTATTTAATTATGAATATAACAAGAGTTATTTAACCATTTGAAAATTTGTAGTAAAATAACTACAAAATTTTAGTACCTTATATTACAAGTTAAAGTTCCTTCTTTTTGAGTTTTTAAATCAGTACATAAAAGTTTTAAGAATCGTTAAAAGATTAATTCCCCAATTCAATTAATGAATTCGTAGATTTCAGTCATCAATAACACACTTCAATAAGTAAAATTATAAAAAAGGCTTTCTCAAAATTTTTGAGAAAGCCTTTGAACATACAAGGAAAATAGTTAAATTTTATTTTACAACAAGCAAATTTTTATTTACTACTTCAATATCTGTAATAATACGCACAACATAACTTCCAGTTGCAAGTTTACTTACATCTATCGTTTCTGATTGGTTTGTATTAGTTATTTTTTGTTGGCTAATTAATTTGCCATCCACAGATAAAATACTTACCGTTGCAGTTTTACCAATCATGGTTCCTGTAAGTATAATATTTACAACGCCAGTTGATACTGGGTTTGGATAAATAATTACATCGCTTCCTTTTCCAAAGTTTACCTTGCGAATTTCGCTGTAATAAAACTTACCATCCTTATCGGTTGTTTTTAATCGATAGTAATTTATGCCATAAATTGGAGTTGTGTGAAGCAAATTATATTCTTGCTTATTAGATGCAAAGACACTTCCTACAAAATTAAAATCTACAGCATTTGTGCTAAATTCAATTTCATATTTAGCAACATTTATTTCTTCGCTCACAACCCATTTTAGTAATACATTTTTTTCTTGTGTTGACGCTGTAAAACTTTCTAATTTAATAGGTAATACAGCAGCCCATTGAATTGTATAAATAGCAGGTGTAGGATCTATTTTACCTGCAGCATCTTTATATGCAAATCCAAATGATGTACTTGTAGAGCCAATTGTTGCAGCAGTAATTTGAACTTGCAATAACGAAGGGTCAAAATTAATTATTACCTGACCAGATGTAACTGCTGTTCCATTATAAAGCAAAGTGCTGTTTGTAGGAATTGTTGTAATAACAATTGTATTGGTAGCACCTAATGCTCCATCTTCGGGATCGTTACCTGTAGGAATTGGTGGATTAGCACCGCCACTCAAAGTGATGAACTGCCCAACTACTGGTTGCGAAATTGTTTGTGTTACATCAAACGAATTTGGTAATTGTTCAATAGCAAAATCATAATTTACAATGTTTGTAAACCCATATGCTCTTGCATCAATTACACCTGCTCCTCCTAAATCAATCGTACCATTTCTTGTTTCGCCTGTGTTTGTCCAATTAGTTGGCAAGGCTGTTGCTGGTGCAGGATTCCCTATTGTTCCTTGGTTGGTTGTTAATTGTAAAGTATAATTTACACCTGGTGTTACATTAGCAAAATTATAAGAACCATCTGCCGCTACTGCTGTTGTTGCTACTACATTGCCAGTGCCATCCAATAAATTTACATAAATTGTTCCACCAACATTAGTTTCTGGCTCTGTTGCTCCAGCATCAAGTACATTTCCATCGGCATCATCCCACACTTTTCCTGCAATAGAAATTCCAGGGCCAATTAATAAATGAATTTGTGCATTGGTGCAAAGTGGTTGTGGCGTTACTGCGGTAACATCACAAATGCTGTAGTTTACAACATCTGGTCCTACATAACCAATTGCTGGCGTATATAAATAAGTACCATCAGCATAAAATTGTATTGAACCTCCTTGTGCAGTTGCAACGGGTGCGCCTATTGCAGTATGTGCGCCGCCAACTACAATTGTTGTACCAGCTATACTTACAGGATTACTGTTTGGATCTACATCATTTGCAATAAAATTTCCAAGAACTGGTTTGTTAATAGTAGTATATCCAAAATCATCTCCTGCAAATGGAGGATCGTTTGATGGACCATTTGGATCGCCAATTACATCGATATGTAAAAGTGCATTTGCTATAGCAGCATTTGCATCTGTAATAGTATATGGCACATTAATCCTTCCTGTAAAACCAGGTGCAGGTGTGTATGTATAAGAACCATTTGTATTTATAATTAGTGTGCCAGCATTTGCTACAACATTTCCATATTGATCAATACCTGAAACTATACTTGCTATGCCTACAGTACCACCTGTTATACTAGTTACAGTAAAGGCATCGGCTTGTGGGTCTTTATCATTTACAAAAAGATTATTACTAACTGCAGTACCATAAGAAATATTCTCATCGTTGTTTGCAATTAATGTGTTGGTACCAGAAGTAGGTAAAGGATCTACCGTTATTAATAAATAAGCCGTATCGCATTTGCTTTGGTATCCATTATCACAAATTTTATATGGAACAGTTACTGTACCTGTAAAACTAGGCTCTGGATCGAATGTGTAATTTCCATTTGCATCAAAAGTAAGTGTACCTGCATTAGCAACTGGTGCTCCAGTTTTATCTTTTCCATTTATAGTGGCACCACTTGCCATATCGCCACTTACATTTTGTAATATAAAGCTGCCAAATGTTTGTGTATTTTTTTCTTTGTCATAATCATTTACCAAAACATTTCCTCCAACATTTACATCTTGCCATGTACTGTTTTCATCATTAATAGCATTGGTAGTATTACTTGTGCTAATTAATAAATGAATAAATGCTTGTTTACATAAAGGCTGTGGAGCTATTGCTGTAACATCGCAAATTGTGTAAGCCACATTATCTGGACCTGTATAATTTGATGGCGGCGTATATAAATAAGTTCCGTCGGCATAATATTGTAACGTTCCTCCTTTTGCTGTAGCTACTGCTGCGCCAATAGCAGTGTGTGCACCACCCGGAACAATTGTTGTTCCATTTAGTGAAACAGGGTTAGCATTAGGGTCACTATCATTATTAATGAATGAACCATTTACTGCTGTATTAATATTGGTGTAATTAAAATCATCGCCTGCAATTGGTGCATCATTAGCTGCACCATTTAAATCTACCAAAACATCAATATGCAAACTTGCATTTGTGCAAGCTATAGGAGTTCCATTATCGCAAATGGTATAAGGCACATCTACACTGCCATGAAAATCGGCTATAGGAGTAAATGTATAAGAACCATCAGCATTTAAAGTTAATGTACCTGCATTGCTTACTGGCGAACCAATTGTTGTAACGCCACCAATAATAATTGGGGAGCTTACAGTACCTGTACCGTCAGGTGTACCATCGCCATTGGTATCATATTTAAATGCGGTAAGTGAAAAAGTATTTGCTTGAGGATCTCTGTCGTTGGTTAATACATTATTGCTTACAGGATTTCCGTAAGAAATATTTTCATCGTTATTAGCAATTACGCTATTGGCAATAGAAGTATGAGGTGTAACAGTAATTTTTAACCACGCCGTATCTATTGCAGCATTAGATTGATCATCAGCAATTGTATACGGACCTGTTACTACTCCTGCAAAATTATTTGTAGGAGTAAAAGTATATGTGCCATCTGCATTTATTAATAAAGTACCTGCATTGGCAACAGGAGCACCAGAAACATCAACACCACTAACGGTTATAGAACCAGATGTAACTGTTGTACCTCCATCTACAAAGCCAGTAAATATTTTTGCATTTCCTTCTGGGTCAAAATCATTAGACATTACTCCATCACTTACAGGCGTATTTGTCCAAGTGCTATTTTCATCATTGGTTGCTACAATAGTATTAGGCGCTTTTATGTAAATAAACATTTTTGCCGTAACACATAATGGTGGTAATGGTGCACAGGTTGCAGGATTTGTAGGTTGATCACAAACCTGATAGGTTAGTGTATCGGCACCCGCAAAACCTGGGTTAGGGGTATATTGAATAGCCCCGCTTACCAATACAGTTGCAGTACCATGTAATGGCACTATAGCAATTGTTGGATTGGCTAATGTATGCCCATCGGGATCGCTATCATTATCCTTTACATTATAATAAAGTATTTCTTCCATGCCTGTAGTATCGGCATAATCATTTAATGCAACAGGGGCAGTATTTGCAAAATTTGGCACTGTAATAGTAACTATTGCATTATTAGAAATCTGAGGAGTTACACCATTATCTGTAACCTTATAAGTTACTGTATAAGTTGGTGCAGCACCTGCCTGTGGCGTAAATGTAACAGTACCATCAGGGTTTGGTACAAGAGTACTTAAATCTGAAGGAACTATTGAAACAATAGAAATAGTTAAACTATTATTTTCAGGATCTGTATCATTACTTGTAAGATTAATTGTATTAGCGATACAAGGAGTTACAGTTTTTGAATCATTATTTGCTATTGGTGCTCTATTTTGTACTACAATTACAACTCTTGCTGTATCACAATATCCGCTGCCACATGCTGGGGCAGGTTCGCAAATACTGTAAAACAATGTATCGTTTCCAGTAAATCCGTTATTAGGAGTATATAATATCTGCCCAGAACCATTTACTGTAGTAGAACCATTTTTAGGGGCAGTTGATACAGTAACAGTAGCAGAAGCAGTGCCTTCAGGGTCAATATCATTTGTTTTTACTGTTATAGTTTGCACCGTGCCGCTTAATGCTCCAGCAGGTGCATCATTAACAGCATCTACTGGTGTATTGTTCACATTCACATATACATTCACCACATCAGAACCGTTAGCAGTAGTTACTGTATATTGAAAATTAGCAATTCCATTAAACGTTGGATTGGGTGTAAATGTTATAGTACCTGCTGCAAGGTTTGCTGTAGCGCTACCTTGTGCCACAATTGGAGCAGTTGATATTGTTAACGCTGTAGCAGCTACAAAAAGATTATCGTTTGTAAATACATTAAATGTAACAGCAGTGCTTGAAATGGTAGTGGCAGTATCAGGCATTGCCAATGGTGCACGTGCAGGTATTGTAAGACATGGACTACCGGGAATAGACCAGTCGAAAGAAAGAATAGGCTGTTGAGTTGCAATATCTGCTTTGTCGCCAAATGTTTTTCTCTGGCTGGCAGTTGCATTTTCTGTTGCATGCTTCAAGAAAAAGCCTTGGTTGTTAGCTGGAGTATTAACCCATCCACTTATCGTTGTATTTAAAGTACCGCCGGTCCAGTTGTAAGTTGCAACTGCACCAACACTTGTAGTAGTTATTGCAGCGCCAAAATCGCCACCCGCTGCTGTCCAGTTTGTAGCAGCTGCTCTTTGAGTCCAGTTACAAACACCCGCTGCATTGTTTAAAGAGCCTTCTGTCCAGATGCTGGTAGAAGTAACAGGGTACAATGAAATATTAAAAGCTGTAGCAACCTGTGCTGCGGTAGCCACCAATTTTAAATTGGAATTTGTAATGGTTGCTCCTGTCGGTACAGATGAAAGGTCAAATTGCAATAATCCTCTTCTTAAACCTGCTGTATTTCCATCCACTTCAATTTTTGCAGCAGCTCCATAATTGAATGTTAATTGATCCGATCTTAAATAAGCATCTTTTGCAGGAATAGAGCTATAGGTGCCGTTGACTCCTAATGTAACTTGATAATTACCAGCAGTACAACCGTCTTTTGTAATAGTAATATTTACAATACCAGTTCCATAATTTCCGGCAGAATTTTTTACCCGATATGTAAATGCATCAGTGCCAAATGCGTCAACATTAGGAACATAAGTAATAGTATTATCTGTATTAATAGAAACTTTTCCTTTTGTTGGATAAGTGGTGATACCAATTACACTTAAACCCGTTCCTACATCGTTTGCCAATACATTGATGTTTGCTGCAATATTGTCTTCCACTATAGCCACAGCATCATTTACAGGAGAAGGTATTGCTCCTGAGCCAACCGTAACAGTATAGGTACTGTTTGAACACAAAGGAACAGGTGTACTATTATCACAAACGGTATAATTAAATACTTGATTCCCCGTAAAACCAAAACTTGGTGTATAGGTTATATTGCCCAATGCGGTATATGAAAATGTTCCATTCAAACTTCCACTTGGGGTAACTGAAGATAAGTTCAATAATTTTCCGATTGGGCTGTTATCATTAGTTAAAACATTAGTAACTACTGTAACTCCTGCACCGCATCCAGAAGCAATTGAAGCAGCATCCAAATTTGCCACAGGCGGTTGAGGGCCTGCGCTAATAATAATAGGAAATGACTGAAAAGATGCTCTTCCACAATTATCTGTAACTACACAAGAGATCGTACAATTTGTAACACTTGCTACTGTAGGTGCCGTAAAATTTGTAGTAGTCCCTGTAGCATTTGAAAAAGTTCCACCGCAACTTGAGCTCCATAGATAGGTAAATGTTACACCTAATAAAGGAGATGTTGCCAAAGTATTTAAACCAGTAATCGTTGTATTGCTATTGATGGTTTGTCCACCTGTAATACCTGTAAAAGTTAATTGTGGTGCTTTTGGTTGTACCTGAAAAAAACTAAAATTTAAAAAAGCTCTTTGTGCAGCTACATCACCAACTGTTAATTTATTATGAGAGTGACCAGCTTCGTACATTACATATCCACGAGCAGGATCATCAAAACCTCTACCATAAACCATTAAAGCAGCAACATTACCAGCAGCTAAATTTGGCAAAGGCACATCTGCCTGTGTAGGATCATAAGCAATAATGGTAGCTCCAGGATTCCAACGAGTAGCACCACCTAAATCGGTAGTTTGTTTAGGTATATAAATTTGTTCGCTACCATTTAATTGTGCAGCATCTGTAG
>JAYTGY010000206.1:0-2538 GCA_043733065.1 Ferruginibacter sp. | reverse complement strand
GATTTTTAAGAATAGAATTAAGTGTTGCAAGTACCAATGAAAAGGCAATTCAACTAAATGAAAAACTTGGATTTGAAAGGGAAGGGCTGCTAAGAAAATATACACATCTGAAAAGTGAGCAACGGTTTATGGATGAAATAATGATGTCTTTATTATTTTAATAAAATGTGTAAATATATTTTGCCAGGTATGATTATTTACTAACGAAAAAATACAAACCTGTTGTAGTACTTTTACCAGGCATTGTAGAAATATTTGCTTAGTAAAAATACTATCTGTATATTTGTCCTACACTCGTTATAATTATTACCTCAGATTATTGCGATTTTTTAACCCTAACCCACAAGAAAATTATGAAACAAGTTATTACTATCCTGGTTGCAACAATCATTTCCCTTTCCTCCTTTGCTACTTTAAAACCAGTTAAATTACTTAGCAAGCCGGTTGTAAATATTGCTTCTGAAAACCGCTCTTCTTTAAAAATTACTTTGAAAAAAGCCGGCAAAGTAACTATTAGCTGGAACGCTGGTGTTGAATCAACCACTACATCTTATACAATTGAAAAAAGTACCAACGGTGGTGAATTTAAAACTCTAGCAATTTTAATGGGAGAGCACAACGAAGCGTATCATTTTGCTGATAATATTAAAAGTATTACTGATGATGTTAATTATCGTATTGTAACAAAAGATAAGAGTTGTGTTATTAATGAATTAGCCCAAAATGTAATTATATTTTAATAACTTTTCTATTATTAATAGTGAAGTATCTCTTTAAAATACTTGTAAGTTTCGCTGCTGAAAAAAACGGCCACCAAATTTTATTCCTGTAAATTATTTGAAATATTTTTTCATGCCTATTCGGAAGATAATAATGGGATTGGATAATGGTCCTGAATTGCATAATTCGGATAATAAAATTACAAACCAATAATATTCGCCCTTTCGCCTTTCGCTTTAAAATGAATAAAAGCTTCGGCTGCTTTTACACCAGCTTCTAATCCACGGAATTCTTCGAGGGGTTTAAAATAATCATTGTATGTTTCTACCGGGTTTTGCGTTTTGTGTGCAAACATGGCTTCCTTTTTACGCTCCCTCACTGCGCTAATATCTACATAATCGGTGGGAGTAAATGCCATGGTTTCACTGCCGGTATTTACTTCATAAAAATAAAGATGAAATTTTCGTTCTGATCTTACCCATGCGGTTAAGGGCAACAAACCCGTCACCTGGTGATCAGGGTGTGCGTCTACCGGCCATTGTGTAAATACAATATCTGGTTGCAGTGCAAGAATCATTTTGGTCATTTCTTCATTCTTGTTTTTATCCAATACCGTATTTCCATCTACCTGGCCTGCATACATGGGCGTGGCATTTAACACTTTGCAGGAAATCGCCGCTTCCTTTGTTCGAAGGGCCGCCATCTGAGCATATGTTTTTTTGGGATCACTTGCTTCGCCCCTGGTAAGGTATAAAAATGTTACCCTATGCCCTGCATCACTGTATTTAGCCATGGTTCCACCGCAACCAAATTCAGGGTCGCCGGGATGGGCACCTGCACAAACAATATGCAATTTCTTATCGTCAATAATTGTATTTCTGGTGCCTGAATGCTGCATTGCTGCTGCAACCGGGGCAATGGCAAGGCTACCAATACCCATTGCGGATAGTTTGATAAAATTGCGTCTTGCGTTGTTATTTTTTTTCATTGAACAAATTTTTAAGCGATGATAGCTTTTGCAGATTTAAAGCGAGTTTCAACAACCGATAATGATACCAGTAATAATAAACCAATAATAAAAAAGCCATCCAGCACCAATGCTGAATCACGCATTTCGTGTGTTAATGACTCAACAAAACCAAATGTAAATAAGCCCACAACGATGGATAATTTTTCAGTAACATCATAAAAGCTAAAGTAAGAGGCAGTATCAGGAATATTTTGTGGAATATATTTGGAATAAGTTGATCTTGATAAAGATTGTACACCACCCATAACAATACCCACCAATACTGCAGCTACATAAAATTGAGTGGCATTGGTAACAAAATAAACCCCGGCACATATCAACGCCCAGATAAATACTATTGCAGCCAGCACTTTTGTGTTACCGTGTTTAGCCGAAAGTTTTGCAGTAAAAGATGCCCCGATAATGGCAACAAGTTGTATAATTAAAATAATACTGATCAAACTTTCTTCAGGCATTTTTAATTCTTTGGCGCCAAAATTTGCCGCCACCAGCATAATGGTTTGTACCCCTACAGAATAAAAAAAGAATGCCGGTAAAAAACGTTTTAACAAAGGCAGATGCTTTACGTTGTGCCACACTTTTACCAGTTCCTTGAAGCCACCGGTAAATACATTATAGTTGTGAGAACCAGCATTGCGTAGACCCTTAGGCAACAGATAAAATGGAATGAACGAAAATCCAATCCACCAGATGCCTACAATTAAAAAAGATATTCGTGCCGGTAAAGCATCATCAGTTATGCCAAATGTTGCAGGTGATAATACAAAAATGAAACAAATAATCTGTAC
>JAYTGY010000205.1:0-13638 GCA_043733065.1 Ferruginibacter sp. | reverse complement strand
GCTAGCGTTCATCCTGAGCCAGGATCAAACTCTCCATTGTAAATGTTTTGTTTGAACTCGACTTGTAATTTCTCAATGAAATTATAAAATCTGTATTCTTGTTGTATTATTTGTGCTATCATTACTGTTTAAAAACTTACGTCTATTACTGTTATTTCCAATCTTTCAAAGAACTTTTATTCTGCTTTTTTATTACCGCTTTTTTGAGCGGGCTGCAAAAGTAAATAACTATTTTTTATTAACCAAAATTATATTCCGAATTACTATTCTTTTTTCAATTTTATTTTCTTAAAAGCCTTTGCTTTTTTTCGTTCGGGGTGCAAATATAGGCCTATATGAACGGATGACAAAAGTTTTTTTTTAATTATCGTAAAATAAAAATCAGAATGGCTTGTAATGCTTATGAGTATTGAGTTTTAGAAGATAAAATAATTTACACATTTATTATTTAAGCTTCCAATTTTGAATATTATACATAAAAAGTATTGTTGTTGATAGATGTTTTACTGATGAAGGGCTGGCGGATAGAAGTGAAAATCCTTTTTTGTGCCTTTGGCAAAAAAGATTGTAACGTATAGCCGCATCAAATGTTCTATAAAGATTTGCAGCTTACAGCCCAAAATAAATAATATGCATAAAATTTTAAAAGAGGAACTTTATGGCAGCGCTGTTAAGCTATAAAATATTAAAGGCAACCTCTTTCAAAACAAGTCCTTTTGCTGGTGCTGAAAAATCAACATCAGTATTGAGTTTATTTTCGATGATATTTTTAAACTTTTCGAGAGAATATTTACCTCGACCTACATGCAGCATTGTGCCTACCAAACCTCTTACCATGCCTCTTAAGAAACGATTACCAGTTACATGATATTGAAGTAAATCGTTTTGTTGTATCCAAATGCTTTTGGTAAGCGTACACTCATATGTAAAAACCTGCGTATTTTTTTTGGAAAAACTTTGAAAGTTTGAATAGGTGAGCAAAAGAGAGGCAGCACTATTTAAAACTGCAATATCTAGTGAATATGGGAAATGGTATGCGCTATCGATTGCAAAAGGATTTTTTATTTGACTTATGCTATACTCATAACTGCGGCTGAGTGCATCGAAACGGCAATGGGCATTGTCTGCAACTGGCTTTAAAGTTTTTACTGCTATATCTATTGGCAATATGGCATTGAGGTGATAAATGGCATTTTCGGCGGGGTGAGTATTAATTATTAATTCGGTATCGAAATGAAAATAATTTTGTTGAGCATGCACACCTGCATCGGTACGTGAGGAACCTGTGAGCTCAAATACTTGCCTGTAATATATATGTAAGGCCTTTTCTACTTCTGCTTGTATGGTATTGGCATTTTGCTGTATTTGAAAACCAGCGTAGGCGGTGCCTTTGTATGCTACTTCTATAAAATACCTTGCCATATGTTATTTACGTATCATGGCTTTGAACCTTGTTATAAAATATTCATCTTTAAGCAATAGCTGCAAGTTTGCAAAATTTTGTGTATCGCTGGTAAATGGATAGGCGGCATCGAAAAGTTTGTATTTGCCTGCATCGTTTAATAAGAGTGCACTTAAATTTTTTATTTGCTCTACAGTAAAACATTTTAGTTTAAATATTTTTTTTACTGCGTCTACCATGTTATCGTCGTTATCTTCTGCTACCATTTTTCTTCTTGCTTTTAAGAAATCGTCTTCTGTGGCATTTGCTTTACAATCTGAATTGAAAGTAAGTTTAGTTTTTTCTGTTTTTACAACTGGTTCTACATAAGGAGTGGAAACGGGTTCTTCTTTTTTTTCATTATTTACTACAATAGGAGTTGAAACTGGTTCTTCATTTTTAATTACAGGCTCTACAATAGGTGTGGAAACGGATTCTTCTTTTTGTATGGCTTCATTTTTTTCTTCTGCGTTTGCATTGGGGTTTGTCATTTCTATATCTAGAAATTTTTTATCTTTTATTGCGGCTGTTTTTACTGTTTCAATATCTTCATTAGATTTATCAATAGTTTTATTTTCGGTAGGAATAAATATGCTTATTGTATCTAAATTGTTATCGTGTTTATCGGTATAAACAACAGTCTTTCCATTGTCCTCTTTTATCGTTTTTAATTTTTTTATTACACTTTTTGTAGAAGATTTTAAAGGAGATGGCGTAGTTTCTAGTGTGGGTGTTTCTTTTGCTAGAACTGGTATATTTTCTTTTGAGACCGATAGATTAGTATTAGCTGCACCAGATAATGTAGCGGCAAATACGTCATCGGTTTCGGTAACACTTTTTGTAATTGTAGGAGCGGGTGCGCCATTCATGGAAATTTCCATGGTTTGGATATTATACAAACCCCAGCCTTTTTCACCAAAGTTTTTTAATAAATAACCTGCATCGGTAGTACCAATGGCGATATTAAAAGTTTGATGTACCCATTGATCTTTTGGAAAACCAACCAGGAGTTCGTAATTGCCTGTGGTTAATTTTGGAATAACCAAATAACCGGCAGCAGAAGAGCTCATCAGCTTTTCTTTTAGTTTTATGTAAAAAGGTTGCTTATTGTCTGTTTGTACATACACGAAATAGTTTTGCTGTGCATTGGCAGCAAAAGAGATAAATAAAACTAAAGCCAGTTGTAAGAATTTTTTCATGGTAATAGTGTATGCACAAAATTAAAGATTTAGAATCATTTACCATTTATAAAAAAATATGAATTATTTAGCAATTGTGCCTTTACTTTTACAAAAAAAATACACATGAAACGAATTTTGATAATGATTTGTATTGCTGCTATACCGGCTACCATTTTTGCGCAGGCAGGAGAAGAACCACAGGACACATCTTGGAAAAAAATATTGAGAGAGAGTTATCCGAAAACAAACGAACTCGTGCATACAAAACTAGATGTACGTTTTGATTATGACAAGTCGTTTATGTATGGTAAAGAATGGGTATCATTGAAACCGCATTTTTACCCAACAGACTCTGTATTGCTAGATGCAAAGGGAATGGAAATAAAAGAAGTGGCCATAATGAAAGGCACTGCTAAAATGCCATTGAAATACAAATATGATGGTATGCAAATAAATATTAAGCTAGATAAAACATATGTAGGCGATGAAAAATATACACTTTATTTTGATTATGTTAGCAAACCCGAAGAAGTACAAGCTGCGGGGAGTGCCGCTATTACTGATGCTAAAGGTTTGTATTTTATAAACCCAAAGGGTGATATAAAAGATAAGCCAACGCAAATATGGACACAAGGGGAAACTGAATCCAATAGCGTGTGGATGATAACTATTGATAAACCAAACCAAAAAAGCACTGATGAAATAAGCATGACTGTGCCTAATAAATATGTAACGCTAAGCAATGGTTTATTGATAAGCAAAAAAGTAAATGCAGATGGCACTAGAACCGATTATTGGAAAATGGATTTGCCTCATGCCCCATATCTTTTCTTTATGGGTGTAGGCGACTTTGCCATTACTAAAGATACTTACAAAGGAAAAGAAGTAAGTTATTATACAGAAAAAAATCAAGAGCAATATGCAAGAAGAATTTTTGGAAATACACCAGAGATGATAAAATTCTTTTCTGAAAAATTGGGGGTAGAATTTCCTTGGCAAAAATATTCACAAATTGTAGGAAGAGATTACGTGAGTGGCGCAATGGAAAATACTACTGCTACTTTGCACCAAGAAAGTGCTTACCAAAACAACCGTCAGTTGGTAGATGGAAATGCTTGGGAAGAGACAATAGCTCATGAGTTGTTTCATCAATGGTTTGGAGATTTAGTAACTGCAGAAAGCTGGAGCCACCTTACGGTAAACGAAAGTTTTGCAAACTATAGTGAGTATTTATGGAATGAATATAAATATGGACCCGATGCAGCTTATGAGCATAATGTGGAAGATATGCAAGGCTATATCATGAGCCAGAGTGAAGGCAAAGACCTTGTGCGTTTTCATTATGCAGACAAAGAAGATATGTTTGATGGTGTGAGTTATAACAAAGGTGGAAGAATATTAAACATGCTTAGAAATTATGTTGGTGATGATGCATTTTTTAAATCGTTAAACAATTATTTAACTACTAATAAATTTAAAGCTGGAGAAGCAGGGCAATTGCGTTTGGCTTTTGAAGAAACTACTGGAAGAGATTTGAACTGGTTTTGGAACCAATGGTATTATGGTAGCGGGCACCCAAAATTAAAAATAGATTATGCCTACGATGATGCAGCTGGTAAAGTTGCTGTAATTATAGAGCAAACACAAAAGGGTGGAAAGATTTTTAAACTACCAATGGCAGTAGATGTATACACTGGTGTTGATAAAATAAGATACAATGTAGTTGTAGAAAATAAAATAGATACCCTTTATTTTACTTACACTACAAAACCAACTTTGATAAATGTAGATGCTGATAAATTATTGCTTTGCGAAAAAACGGATAATAAAACAGAAGAAAATTTTATTGCCCAATTAAAAAATGCAAAAAACTATGTTGACAGAAAAGAAGCAATAGATTTTTTTGCAAAAAAATCGAGCCCAGAACTTGCAAAAGGGTTGAGCGATAAATTTGGTGGATTAAAAATATTGACAATGCAAAAGTTGGGGACATCTCCATACAAAGCAGATAAGGTAGTGCTTGGCCAAATAGAAGACCTTACGAAAAGTACAAACAAAAAAGTAAAAACAGCGGCAATTAATTACTTAGTAAAAAATGGCGACTCAAAATATTTTTCTATATATCAAGCTGCGGTAAACGACTCTTCATATAGCGTGGCAGGTGCAGCGCTTAAAGGGCTTGTAGCTATAGATGCAACCAATGCATATACACTTGCAAAGAAATTTAGTGGCGATGCAAAAGGTGCTTTGGGCACAGCAGTAAATGATATTCTTATAGCAAATGGTACAGAAGCAGACTTTGATTTTATTTCTAAAATGTATGCCGATGCTCCTCCATCTTTTGAAAAAGTAACTATGACAACTAAATTTGCAGATTATCTTGCTAAACTAAATGATGTAAGCAAAATAAAAATTGGCATTGATAAAATAATGCTATTTAGAAATTTAATACCTGAACAGTTTAGAGGAAATGTGGATCAAGGTTTTAAAACTGCGTTTGACAAATTATCAAAAGCAAAAGGAACAGAAGTAGAAGATTATATAAAATCTGTTTTTAAATAATAAATTTAATGAAGGAAAATAAAACGGCTCTCTTGATGGGAGCCGTTTTGTTTTATGCAACATTTTTTCTCAATAATAATATCCAAAAATTATATTCATTTCATCTTCGCTTGTTAAGCCAAAATTTATAACATGATTGGTGGTATTGTTATAAGTTACCACACTTGTTAAGCCTTCGCCAGCATTAAGTTGTATTGGAGTAGTAAGATTTAATGCAAGTGGATGTTCCCAATCGATATTTTCATAAACTACTTCTCCATTTCTTACACCGCCCAATATTTTTATCTGAAATTTTTCGCCCATTTTATGAAAATGAGAGGTGAGCATAATGATAGTAGTAGATGTAGGAAAAGTAAAATTGGTAATAATAGTTTTATGAGTATTTGCAGGAATTGAAAAATTATAATTAGGGAAATTGATTGTTTTGGCTTCTTTAACTACTGACGCTTGCGGTACTGTATAAAAATTTATAAAATTTTCACCAGTAAGGCTTGTAGCAATTCTATTAAAGTAATGTGCATTTAAATCTATAGCAGTATTTGCGGGTACTTTTAGAGCCACACCAGCAGGAAAAGTGTAAGATGCATTTACATCAGTACCTCCGCCTAAAAAAACATGATTTTGCATAGATAAATAGGTGGTAACATTTACGCTTCCATCTGCATTGTACAAATCTCTTAATACATCTGCAGCTGGCAATGAAGTGGTATTTTGAAAACCATACATTACAAAGTGATGGCTATTTGGCCGGCCACGCATAACATATTTGTTGATGTAAATAGCAGATGTGTTTGGTGTATTTCTTCTAACAAAGACTTCTCTTTCGGTATTTGATAAAACACTAAAGGGATCTATCTTAAGTTGAAAACCTTCAGCTGCTGTTGGTGGATCTAGTGGGACAAAAGGTTGAACACAAACGGCATCATTTTTCAATATTGTTTCATCTACTACACTACCCGTTTTTGGTGCGCCTTTTACAATCCATTGTTTTATAAATTCTATTTTGCCTAAAGATAAATACGAACTTCCTAACGGCATTTTGGCACCATAGTTTGTAGTGCCATACCCTGCAGCACAATCTACTTTGTAATACAATAGGCTTTTTAAATAATCACCTGGTTTTACTCTTGCTAAACCATCAACATTTGCATTAATATTCTTTGCAGCAATGTTTACTAAATTTTCGTAAGCTACATTGGCTGTTAAAACAAGACTATGTTGAAGATAAGTAGCATCGGTGGTAGAAGAATGACAGCCACTTGTAGCGCATGAGGGCGTAAGAATATTTTCATTAATTATTGTCCAAGTATCTTTTACAACAACGTCAGTATTGTTTTTACTTTTCTTGCATGCAGGAAATAATATGGCTATACATAAAACAGCAACGATAGAAAAAGACGCAATAAAAATTTTCATAACAAAATATTTGACCTCAATATACGAATCTATTTTATTTATGAAAACGAATGTAATAGCAATTTATTACTTCTTTCTAAAAAACAACCTAATCGGTATTCCAGTAAAATCAAAATTCTCTCGTAGTTTATTTTCTAAATAACCTTGGTATGGTGCTTTTATATCATCGGGATAATTACAGAAAAATGCAAACGTAGGCGTGTGCATAGGCAACTGAGTAACATATTTTATTTTGATAGCATTGCCACGCACCACTGGTGGTTTTATTTGTTCAATTGCTTTTAACATTACTTCGTTAAGCTTGCTGGTAGGCACTTTGCGCTGTCTGTTTTCAAAAACCATCAATGCAGCTTCAATACTTTTTAGCAAGCGTTGTTTTTCTGTAACCGATGTGAAAATAACTGGCACATCGCTAAATGGTTCTAAACGTTGTTTCAATTCTTTTTCATAATCACGAGCAGTGTTGGTTTCTTTTTCTATCAAATCCCATTTGTTTACCAACACTACAATTCCTTTTCCTTTTTTTACTGCCATAGAAAAAATAGCCAAGTCTTGTGCAGTAATACCTTTCTCTGCATCTATCATCAGTAAACACACATTCGATTCATCCAATGCTTTTATGGCTCGTATTACAGAATAAAATTCAAGGTCTTCATTTACTTTATTTTTACGACGAATACCAGCGGTATCTATCAAAATAAATTCTTTATTGAACATGTTGTAATTCGTATGAATACTATCTCTCGTAGTACCTGCAATATCACTCACAATAGTACGCTCCTTCCCTATCAATGCATTTAGCAAACTAGATTTTCCAACATTTGGCTGACCAATAATGGCAAATTTTGGAAGGTATATTTCTTCAGCAGTCTCTTCTCTTTCTGCTGGCATTAATTCTACAATTGCATCTAACAATTCTCCAGTGCCGCTTCCACTTATTGATGAAAGAAAAAAGATATGTTCAAAACCCAAACTATAAAATTCACTTGCTTCTAACATTCGTGCATGGTTATCCACTTTGTTAACCACTAAAAAAACAGGCTTTGTACTCCTGCGCAATAAATCTGCCATGCTTTCATCTAAATTCGTAATGCCAGATACAGCATCTACCATAAAAATAATTACGTTGGCTTCATCAATAGCAATGTGTACTTGTTTGCGTATTTCTCTTTCAAACACATCATCGCTACCTACCACAAAACCACCAGTGTCTATTACATTAAACGAACGACCTGTCCATTCTGCAACGCCGTATTGCCTATCTCTGGTTACGCCGCTTATATCATCTACAATGGCTTTACGCTGCTCGAGCATGCGATTAAAAAATGTACTCTTGCCTACATTTGGGCGACCTGTTATTGCTACGGTGAATGACATAATTTGCAGTGGGCAGTTGGCAGTTGGCAATTGGCAATTTGCAGTTGGCAAATCGGCAGTTGGCAAATGCTACTACACTATTTTATTTTTAATTATTAAATACAATTGGTAAATGACCAACTGCTTTATTTATTCCCTATTTTTATTTTAAATACTTCTCAGGGTTATTAATCATATGCCCTAACATTCTTCCTACTTCTGCACTTCGTTCAGATAAATCTAAATACTTTTCTTGAGTTAAATATTTGCAATCAAATGCAAACTTTAACCATATCTCTGTTTCTGTACTTTCTGCAACACAATCTGTAAGCTTGCTTACAAAATGTGCAGGGTATTTTGTTCTTCTATATGCCTCTCCAAAATTAACACAAACAGAACGAGAACATCTTCTTACTTGATCTGTCAAACTATATTTTTCTTCGGATGGAAATGATTTACTTGCTTCAAAAATATCCATTGCCAAAGAATAGGCTTTTTTAAAAACCAACAGGTCTCTATAAGTTCCCATACATATCTACATTTAAATTGTTTAAACTAAGTAAAAAAATTGCAAACCGCACCATACAAATTGCCAACTGCCCCTTGCCCACTGCCTTCTGCCTCTTGCAAACTGCCAACTGCTTTCTGCCAACTGCTCAATATCCATACTCACGTAAAAACAACTCATTATCCCTCCACTTTGGTCGCACTTTTACAAACAATTCTAAAAACACTTTACCACCAATAAATTCTTCAATATCTTTTCTAGCAAGTGTTCCCAATTGCTTTATCATGCTACCACCTTCACCAAGAATAATGCCTTTTTGTGTATCTCTTTGTACAATAATTTCGGCACGTATTTTTGTAAGCGTGGTTTTTTCTTTGTACTCCTGCACCACTACTGTTGTGTGATACGGCAGCTCTTCATGGTACAATTGAAATATTTTTTCTCTCACCAATTCTCCCACAAAAAACTTTACAGGCATATCGCTTATGTCATCACCTTCATAAAACGGATGACCTTCTGGCAAGTATGTTAAAATTGTTTGTAGCAACTCAGGCACGCCAGTATTTTTCAAAGCAGAAATCATTACTACTTCTTTGCAATACGTTTGCGCAGCAAAAAATGTTTTTAATTTTTCTAATTCTTCGGTATCTTTTACTTGATCTATTTTATTTAACACCACAATTACTGGTGCTTTCAATCTAAGTTTTTGAAATATTTCGTGGCTTTCCTCTACACCCTCACGAGCATCTGCCATTAGCAATGCCACATCTGCATCTTCCAAACTGCCTTTTACGGCTTGCATCATTTTTTCGTGCAACTTATATTTTGGATCTATAATACCCGGCGTATCGCTAAAAATAATTTGATAATCATCATGTGTAAGAATGGCTTTTATACGATGCCTTGTGGTTTGCACTTTGTGCGATACAATAGCCATTTTTTCGCCCATCAATGCATTGAGGAGTGTGCTTTTACCTGCGTTAGGCTTACCAAAAATATTTACAAAACCTGCTTTCATTTATTGTGATATTTACATAACTGATTACCACAAACAAGCTAATTATGAAGGAGGAGGTAATCAAAAAAAATCCTCAAATCTAATGAAATGAGGATTTGATTTCTTAGTTGCGAAGACCGGGATCGAACCAGTGACCTTCGGGTTATGAGCCCGACGAGCTACCGCTGCTCTACTTCGCATTGCAAAAGTAAGGGTTTAATAATTAATAATAGTATAATGAATAATTAATAATGTTTTTAGTTCGTTAAATTATTCTAAAAGCCATGTTGTTTGGGGCTGTGGGCTGAAAACCTTCATTGAACTTTTGTTCGGTCTCCTTCGCTGTTCCGTACGTATGTATATGCGTATGCGCCTATGGCGCACGCATATACATACGTACATCGCTCAGTCCACCGCAGCTCTTCATCAGCAAATCTTTTTTCATCTTTTATTATGCATTAGACAAATACGGATGCCAACTTTTAAAAAGTTGGCATCCGTATTTGTTAAAAACTCACTACATTTATTCCATCAAACAACCCAACATGAAACGCTACAAATTTTTATTTCTACTAATTGCATCCATTTTTATTTTCAGTTGCAAATCATCTGTAAAACAAAAAGAAGATAGTGTGTATAGCCGCCATATGCAACGCAAAGTGCCCATAACTATCATTAGCACAAAAATGCCAGATAAAAAAGAAGACATGAATTTGTTGCTTTTTAGCAACAGCAATTTATTAGAACAAGTGCGTGCAAAAAAAATAATTGATAGTTTGGTAAAAGATAAATTGATACAACCATTAATGTTGGTATCATTTGAAGGCAATGAAAGCGATTTTGGAATTGAAGAAGTAAATACAGCAGAAGCAAAACAATACAAAAAGTTTAACGAATTTGTAGTAGATGAATTATTGCCTTACATAAAAAAGCATGCAGTCATCAGGAAATTTAATTCAGTTGCCATCTGTGGTTTTCAAAACGGCGCTATCAGAGCGTTTGATATTGCTTGGAATAATGATGAAAAAATTCAAAAGATTGGAATGTTTAGTCCAAGTTTTTCTATGGATGCTATAAACAATAATGACGCTACTTTTCAATTATTACAAACATCTAGAAAGCGACCAAAGCTAAATATTTTTGTGGCAGCAAATGGATTGGATTCTAGCGAAATAAAATTTAAAACATTATTAGATTCAAAAGCCAGTATTACAGAATGCAAATTGGTACAGCCAAATTTGAGCGAAGCAGAAATGAAAACAAAACCAACGATGAGGAATTTTGCAGAATTTTTGGTGTGGGCTTTTCCAAGGTAAAATACGGATGCCAACTTTTGAAAAGTTGGCATCCGTATTTTATAAATTTAGTAAATCTATTTTTTAATCTATTGCATAATAAAAGCTCAATAAAGATTTACTGATGAATGGAGTCCTTCGATAAACTCAGGATAAACTAGCCAATGAAGATTCATCAGGGCTCTTCAGCTTGTAAACAAATAATAATTTTTGAAAAAACGGATGCCAACTTTTAAAAAGTTGGCATCCGTTTTTTCAATCTTCTTTAGAAATAGAACTTGCTCCACTACTATGTTTTTCTTTTACAACTGCAGCGCCTTTGTAAAATACATTGCTAGCGCCACTTGCATTTGCAGTTATTTCTTTGTTTACGGTAATGTTTACATCACTTGCGCCCGAAGCCTTTATACTAGCTGTTTCTGTGGTTAAATCATAACTTTTAAAATCGCTTGCACCACTGCATTCTATATTTGCATTTTTTGCATTGCCACTCAAATGTATATCGCTGGCGCCGCTTATTTTTACATTTAAATCATCAATATTTAGTTGACCATTAAATTCGCTTGCACCACTCAGTTTTATATTTAACGAAGGCAATTTCATTACTCCAGCTATCAATACATTGGATGCGCCCGAGGCGGTAATTTGTTCCAAATTTTTATAAGCCACATACACATTTAATTTTTGGTTACCTGTAGACAACATTTTTAGAGATTCAAAAAAAATATGCAGCTCACCATTTTCAATTATTGTTTTTAATCCTTCTTTGTATTTTTCTTTAGATGCGCTAATGGCAACAGCTTCAATATCTCCTTTACTCAAATAAAGATGAATACCAGACGAAACTCTAATACTCGTAAAGCTTCCATAAATTTCTCTTACTTCAGCATCATCATCTAACACAAATTGTTTTTGAGCAGCAGCAGAAAATGTTGTAATTAATAAGAATATTTGAAGAAGGCATTTCATTGATATATTTATACGTTTTATTTGATAATTGTGTATTGGTTATTGAACGTTGAAACAATAAATATTCAATAATCAATTTTCAATGTTCAATATTCAAGTTATAGCGTTTATGAAAATTAGCGCTTACTACATCTTCCTAATACTTCCCCCGCTACTTTCCGCTTTTCTTTCTACTTCAGGATTGCCTTTATATTTAATACTACCACCACTACTTGCACTTGCCGATAATTTTTTACTTACACCAATTTTTATATCTGCACCGCTCGATACGCTTGCTCTGCATGTTTCTGTAGATAAATCAGCGCCTTTAAAAGTACTACCACTACTTGCATCTATTTTTATATTATTAGCTGTTCCTTTTACCCTAGAGTCAGCGCCACTGCTCATCACCACATCACAATCTGTAGTTTGAATATCCGCTTCTATTTTTGCACCACTGCTCACATCTATACTCAGCGCATCTGCCTTTAAAGTATTTTTTGTTTCTAAAGAAGAACCACTACTAACCATTAATTTATTGATACTTTTATACGTTACATAAGCATATAACTTTACATTATATTTATTGTTCCAACCCATTCCTTTTTTATTTTCCATGTAAATTTTTAACACCCCGTTTTTATCTACTTCTGTTTTCATTTTCTCTATAAACTCGTCTTTTGAAGCTGATACTACAACCGAATTTTCATTGCCTTGCGTAATTTCTACTTCAATACCTGTAGCGCTACTAATACCACTAAAATCGCCTAAGGTTCTTGTTTGTTTGGTTTGAGCCATTATTAATACAGAGAAAAATAATGCTACTACTGTAAATATCTGTTTCATTATGATTAATATTTGTGTTAAAAAATGAAAGGTTTTATACTAATACGTGCCAACTACAATTTAGTTACAATTTTTTTACAAAAAATATATTTTTTAATTTATACCTTTGCAAAAGTTTATTTTTTAATCGTCTGAATTTTCCGGGGTGCTTCTTTACCGAGGCTGAGATAATACCCGTATAACTTGAACAGGATAATGCCTGCGAAGGGAGAAAGAAATTCTTTTATTACCGACAACTCTGCTCGGAATATTCAGCACAAAACATTTTTATGAAGTTATTGATATTGTGCGTGAGCATGCTATGTGTTGTATCGTATTCTTTTGCCCAAAAGCAATTTAATGATACAAATTATTTACAACCTGTAGAAGTAAGCTCCGTAAAAGCGGCAGACAAAAATCCATTTGCAAAAACAAATTTGAACAAAGCGGATATTAAAAAACAAAATATTGGGCAAGACCTTCCGTTCATTTTAAACAATACCCCATCGGTTGTTGTAAACTCCGATGCTGGCAATGGCATTGGCTATACAGGCATACGTATAAGAGGTACAGATGCTACTCGTATAAACGTTACGCTCAATGGTATTCCATACAACGATGCCGAAAGTTTGGGTACATATTTTGTAGATATGCCAGACATAGCAAGTAGCGCAAGTAGCATACAAATACAGCGTGGCGTTGGTACATCTGCTAATGGTGCAGGCTCGTTTGGCGGTAGTATAAATGTGAGCACAAACGAACCTAATACAAAAAAAAATATGGAATTAAATAGTACAGCAGGCTCTTATGGTTCGTTTAAAAATACTTTACTTTTTAATAGCGGTATTTTTAAAAATCATTTTATGGTGGACGCTCGCATGAGCAATATTCGTAGCAATGGTTATATTGATAGAGCTGCAACAAGATTAAGTTCATATTTTTTGAGTGGTGCTTATTTAGATGATAAAAATTTGGTTAGGCTAAATATTTTTACGGGTAAAGAAATTACCTACCAATCATGGAATGGTGTAAACGAAATTGCATTAGACACCAATCGAACATACAATAGCGCCGGTACAGAAAAACTTGGAACGCCATACGATAACCAA
>JAYTGY010000204.1:0-8118 GCA_043733065.1 Ferruginibacter sp. | reverse complement strand
GGTGCTGTTGCAAAACAAAACAGCCATGCTACAATACACAGCTTTTTAAATCCAATGCGGATTGTTGGTTTCATATTTAAATGTTTAGTCGTGAAATATTTTATTAAAGTTGTCAGTATTGGGTTATTGCAGCTCGTAAAGTTATACAGTTTAAGGGCTTGGGTTTTTAAATTTTGGTAAAGTAAATGTAGGGAGAAATTTGGATTATTGGGTATTGGGGGGATAAATAATGGAGGTTTACATCCAGGTTGAATCAGAAATATATTACTGATTTGATGGATTATTTATGGTTTTGGAAGGTATTTGAAGGGGATCGGAAATAATTACAGGCTATTAACAAATAAATATCTAGTTTTTCGATTATTAAACATTTCCCAAAAATCCCCTAACTTCATCTCCAACTTTACCAGCATGAAAAAAATTATACTAGCCCTTACCTTAATTATAGGATGTTTTACAAACTCTAAAGCCCAGCTAAACGAAACCTTTGCCGATGGCAATTTTACTGCAAACCCTGCATGGGTAGGTGGCGCAGCAGATTGGATTGTGAATCCAAGCTTTCAATTGCAAAGCAATAACCTTGTAGCAAACAGCTCTTACTATTTAAGCACTGCAAATAATTTAGCCACCACAGCTCAATGGGATTTTTATTGCAATCTTACTTTCAATACATCTAGCACCAATTATGCAGATGTGTTTCTTACCGCATCGGCAAGCGATTTAACTTTAACCAATACCACAGGTTATTTTGTAAGAATAGGTGGCACGCTAGACGAAATTTGTTTGTATAGAAAAGATGCAAGTGGTGCTGTTACAAAAATTATTGATGGTGTAGATGCTTCTACAAACACAAGCAACAATGTAATAAAAATTCGTGTGGTGCGCAATGCCGCAAATTTGTGGACACTCAGCAGAGATTTAACTGGTACTGGTACATCTTATTTTACCGAAGGCACAGTAACGGATGCTACATTTTCTACCTCTGCATTTTTTGGCATACTCATAAAACAAAGTACAGCAAGTTTTTTTCAGCGTCATTTTTTCGATGATATACAAATACAAACTTATGTGCCAGATGTAACGCCGCCAAGCATTGTATCTGCTACAGCGCTTTCTGCTACAGCGGTAGATGTTTTGTTTAATGAAGCAGTTGATTTAACAACGAGCCAAATAGCAGCAAATTATTCTGCAAGCAATGGCCTTGGCATACCAACAAGTGCAGTAAGAGATGCAACAAATACATCATTGGTACATTTAACTTTTACAACGAATATTCCCCCACGTATAAACGTTACACTTACGGTAAATGGCGTGGCAGATGTATCGGCTAATGTTTTAAATGGCGGCACAAAAGTGTTCAGTTACTTCGTGCCTTTTCAATACGATATTGTTATAGATGAAATTTTAGCTGACCCTACGCCTGTTGTTGGTCTGCCAACAAACGAATGGTTAGAATTAAAAAACACAACCCCATTCGATATCAATCTTCAAAATTATAAACTTGGAAAAAGCACTGGCGAGAGTGGCGCAATGCCTTCGTATGTATTATCTGCAGGCGGTTATGTAATTGTGTGTACGAGTAGCGCAGTGGCGGCTATGGCTGCATTTGGGCCTACAATTTCTGTTACAAGTTTCCCATCGCTCAACAACGATGCAGATAAAATTTATTTGCGAGCACCACAAGGCACTATTATACACTCTGTAAATTATACCATCGATTGGTATAAAAACGAATTGAAAAAAGATGGTGGGTGGACACTGGAAATGATAGACACAAAAAATCCGTGCACTGGTATAAACAACTGGAAAGCCAGTGTGGATGCAAGAGGCGGAACACCAGCTGCAAAAAATAGTGTAGATGCTGTAAATGTAGATGCAACTGCACCAAAATTATTACGTGCTTATGCGCCAGATGCTACACATGTTACACTCGTGTTTGATGAACCTGTTGACAGTACGAATGCTGCTGTGGCTGCAAGCTATAGCATGAGCGATGGTGTGAGTATTACTAATGCACTACCATTATCTGTTTCATTCGACAGGGTTTCGCTTACACTTTCTACCGCACTTACTGCAAATAAAATTTATACCGTTACTGCAAACAATGTAAAAGATTGTAGTGGCAATATTATCGGCGTAAGCAAAACAGCAAGGGTTGGTCTGGTAGTACCTACCGATAGTCTTGATATCGTTGTAAACGAAATTATGTTCAACCCAAAACCAAATGGTGTGGACTATGTAGAGTTTTACAACCGTAGCAAAAAAATACTGAATCTTAAAAATGCATTTATTGCCAATAGAAATTCGTTGGGCATTGTATCTAGCATTTATCAATTTACTACAGAAGACTATTTATTTTTTCCTGAAGATTATATTGTGGTTACAGAAAGTGCAGAAATAACTAAAAGAGATTTTGTAGCCAACGATCCAAATGCCATTTTACAATTGGGTAATCTTCCATCTTTTAATGACACCGATGGCGATGTTATTTTATTAAACGAACAAGGAAAAATTATTGATGAAGTTGTTTACAATTCTAAATGGCATTTTGCATTAATAAGCAATGAAGAAGCAGTTTCCTTAGAAAGAATAAATGCAGACGCAGCAAGTGTGCAAAGTAATTTTCACAGTGCTGCAAGTAGTGTAGGTTATGGTACACCAACATACAAAAATTCGCAAAACAGAATTGACGCAGATGTGCAAGGAGATATTACAACCACTCCCGCAATTGTTAGTCCTGATAATGATGGCCAAGATGATTTTGCAACCATACAATACAATTTTCCTGAGCCTGGCTATGTAGCTAACATAACTATTTTTGATGCATCAGGTAGAGCGGTTCGTTTTTTAGAACGCAATACACTTGCGGGTGTAAAAGGTTATTACCGTTGGGATGGCCTTGGCGAAAAGCAACAAAAACTACCCGTTGGTATTTATATTATTTACGCCGAAGTGTTTAATTTGAATGGTAAAACAAAGAAATTTAAAAATACGATTGTGCTGGCTAGAAGAAATTAGTTACGGGTTGATGGGTTACGGGTTATTTTTAATGTAAGCATATTTTTTCTTGGTAATTTTGCTGTATATGAGCTTGTCGAAATTGTCTAGTATAGTTTGAATTTTATAAACACAATTGTGTCTGACACTTAGTAAATAAACTAACAATTACAAACTGCTTGTATGTGTCTGACACATTTGTTAGATCCCTCAAATGATTATAAATTGAAGATTCTTTTGAATGTTTCAGTCAAGTCATTTTGCTTATTTTTAAGTTTCATCAAAATTTAATAATTCGCTTAATGTAATATCTAGTGAGCGGGCAATATTTTTTAATGTGCAAATGGTTACATTAATTTGTCCACGTTCAATTCTACCCACTTGCTCCGCATAATTATCCATGGCAACTCCAATATCTAATTGACTAAAACCTTTACTTTTTCTGATTGTTCTAATTCTTAGACCAAGCTTTTTTAAAAAGATTTTATTGATGTTGTTTTGCACTCTGCAAAGAGCAAGTAAAAATATATTTCACAATAGAACATAAAAGTTCTATTTTTATTTCTTAAACCTACATTATGAAAACAATAGAATTTCAAATTGCATTTGATAGAGGCTTTGCTTGTGTGCATAGTCCACCGCTCTATTTTTAAGATATTTTCCTTTTAAAGAATCCGAATAATAATACATAGAATCAAATAAATTTCATAAAATCAAAACTACAATTATGGCAACGCCCAACATTAAAAATCAAAACACCTTATTCCGTTTTGTAAGTCATCGTAATCCCGAGCTTACAAAAGTAAAAGACAAAGAAAAAAGATTTGTATTTCATCCAGATAATACAACAAGCGTTTTCTTTGATGCTATGTTTAACCGTACAGCTAACCAAACAAAGTGGCAAGTTTTACAAGATGCTTGCACTAGTTTTGCTTCATTAGAAACTGAAGCAGCCGTAAAAGAATTGGTAGGTCAAGAAATTTGTACCCTTTCAGACTTTATTGCAAACAACCGAAGTGGTGCAAATACAGACTTACTAGCCGAGCAAATAAATGGATTAAAACCCTTAAACGAAAAACAAATTTTTACACTTTGGGATAATTTATTTTATCAAGTAGTTACACAAAAAGCATTTTATGTAAAAGAACTTATTATGCAAGTGCTTGTAGCAAATAACCTACTCTTGCACCTAAGCTTATTTAGAAAAGCAAATAGAGAAATTTTTACCAATGATTATTTTACACTTGCTAATGCAAGAGTAGTATTGCCAGCCAATTTATTTGAGGTAGATAATACTACTAATACAGCTTTGCCAACGGCAGTAAAAACTAGTAAAACAGATAAAACCGCACTACAACCAAGCGAGCAGAAACTAGTAGCAATAACCGATGCAAATAGTGTAATAGCAACACTAGAAAAAGCAAAAACAGAAATACAAAAGCAAGCCAAGCAATACCAAAAAGAATACGATAAAAATTACCAAACAGCATTGGCAGATTACGAACAACAAATAGCACCATTGGTAGATGAATACAATACACAATTGATTGCTGAAAAAGAACGCATTTGTAAAGAACCAAAATCGGATAATCCAAACGATTTTTGCAACCAACCTCGAGTACAATTTCCAAAATTGCCAAAATTAGCATTTGATTTTGCGGCTCCAATTGATAATTTACAAAAACAAATATCTGCCGAAAGTTTTAAAGCTCTACAAAAAATAGAAGCCTTAAAAAATGCAGATACTTATAATGAAATTGTAGAAAACATAGATGCAGCAATAGCCACGCAATATGAAACTGCATTAAACAATACTACATTTTCGGAACAAATTTTATTAGCAGGTGGTATTGCAATACCAGTGGTAGAAAATATGACTTTGCCTTACGACCCTACTCTTATAACAGATGGTGCTTTTGTGCCCGAAAAATTTGGTGTTCGCCAAATTGGTATTGCCGATTATAAAAAAGTAGTTGCGCATGTATGCTGCTACGATGCAGGCGAGGTAAGCCATATAGAAAATATTATGGCCAGAGAAATGCGCAGCAAAAGTACCACCCGTGAGCGTATAGAAGAACTTACACAAACCACCGAAACATCGCAAGAACGGGAGAGCTTGACAGATACTACTACCAGTGAGCGTTTTGAAATGCAAAGCGAAGTATCTAAATTATTGCAAGAGCAAAAACAATTTTCTGCTAGTGCAAATTTTCATGCTGGGTGGGGCTCAGAATCTACAGGGCAATACAGTTTAGATGTTGGTGCAAATTATGCAACCAATACATCTAAAGAAGAAAGCAACCGCCAAGCAGTAACACAAGCAAAAGATATTACACAGCGAGCAAGTGAGCGTATAGTTACAAAAATGCGCAACGAAGTAGTACGGAAAACCACCGAGCGTTTTAAAGAAGAAAACGACCATGTGTTTGATAATAGACTTGGCGATAAACATGTGGCTGGTGTGTATCGTTTTATAAATGCCATTTACAAAAACCAAGTGTATAATTATGGTAAACGTATGATGTATGAGTTTATGATACCACAACCAAGTAAACTACATAGATTGGGTATGTTGGAAAATAAAAACAGTAGTGTATCTTCTGTAATTATTGAAGAGCCAAAAGATCCTCGAAAAATTGGTTTAGCAAATGCAAATTTTATAAACGAATACAATTATAAAACTTGGTTAGCTATGTATGGTGCAAGTGCAGAGGCATTGCCAAGTAGAGAAATATTTGTAGGTAAATCTTTTAGTTATGGCAACAATACTGTCCCCACTTCATATGCACAAGCAGCTAGTATAGAAATTCCTGAAAATTATTTGAGCAATAATGCACAAATTAATTTTACAGGAATGGCAGGTTGGGCAGGTTGGGATATGAAAGTACTCTCGAGTGTTGGTAATGTTTCAAGAATATCTTTTCCAAACAGAATTGACTTAACAGATTTTTTTGCAATAAAACAATATAAAAACTCAATTCCTGTATCCGTATCGGCAACCAGTTTTTATACTTGTACTATTACTATTAATGTGGGTTGCATACTTACAGATGAAGCGTTTAATAAATGGCAGCAAGGTATTTTTGATGCCATTATAAAAGCCTACGAAGATAAGCTAGCCGCCTACAATGCGGCGTATGCACAAAATGCTAGCGATGCAAGTATAGGCACCAACCCAGGTTTTTACCGCCAAATAGAACAGCTCGTAATGCGCAAAAATTGTATAAGCTATTTAATGGACGAGGCACAAATGGGGCAAGGGTTTTATAATGGTATTACACTTGGCAATTACTCGCTACAGCAAACCCAACAAATGGATAACTATGCAAGCCATGCCAAGTTTATGGAGCAAGCCTTTGAGTGGAATTTGATAAGCTATAATTTTTACCCATTTTATTGGGGCAAGCGTACCGACTGGACAGAATTGTACCAGTATGATTGCAACGACCCATTGTTTCGTAGCTTTATGCAAGCGGGTATGGCAAGGGTAGTAGTAACGGTAAAACCAGGTTTTGAAAATGCGGTAATGCATTTTATGGCCACAGGCCAAATATGGAACGGTGGGCAAGTGCCCGTGCTCGATAACCCATTGTATTTATCTATTGTAGATGAGCTAAAAGAGCAAGAGTACGTGGTAGAAGAAACTTGGGAAACCGTAGTGCCTACAAGCCTTGTGGCTTTGCAAAGTAGTGGTGTAGCCATAAATGCCGAAGGCTTGCCTTGTGGCGACGATTGTAAAGGCCATGCCGCAGGTAGCTTGGTAAACAATAGCAGCATGATAGGTGGTAAATAATTTTTGTAATTAAATATGGGGTGGCCAATGCTGCTCCATATTTTTAAAATAATTTTGCAACAATGACAAAAGAAAAATTAGCAAAACTTAGGGGGATGGGTTTGGTGTTTGATGGGGTGTTTGATGAATTGGCGGAAAAAAGAGATAAGTTTAATTCCGAGTGGGAAGAATCAAAAAACAAAAGGACTGAGGAAGACAAGATAAAAAAGGATTCAAAGAATTCAGATTCGACTGATTCGATTGACAACTCTCTTTCATTATCACAAGTTGGAAATTCAAAAAATACCACCCCGCCAAAGTATAAACTTCAAACAAAAGATAATTTTTGGAATTTAGAAAAGCGATTTGGTATAGAGCATGGAATACTAAAAAAAATTAATCCAAAACTAAACCCAATTAACATTAATGAAGGGGTAGAAATTCTGCTTCCTTCAAATATACCAATACAAGTAGCTAGCTTCTTAAAAGCTTCAAAGGAGAAAGTAGAAGAATATATAACAGAAACAACTGGGCATCCTAAAAATTTTGATATTTCAGATCTAAAAACTAAAAAAGATCAGGAATTGCTTGCTCAATTAAAAAACACTATAAGATGGGGTACTTTTGGATATTTACAAGCAGAAGGCGATAGGGTTGTAGAACATTTTGGCTCTAATAAAGGTACTGATTTTGGGTGGAAAATTGCAGTAGGACAAGCTTCTTCGGTAGATGAGTTTAAAAAATTAATTACATCTATAAGAAATGTATTTGTAAGGGAGTTAAAAAAAGATATTACAAACCCCTATGCTATTATAATAAAAGAGAAAAAAGAAATACATATGCCAGACTTCACCATTAGTTTCAACCCAAATAATCTTATTCAAACCTCTCTCAAAACATTGGTAGGTGGCACACAAGAATTAGAAATTTTTATCGATGATATTAATATAAGTAGTGCTAATGTATTAAATGCTCATTTATCCTTTAAATTATACGACAATTTTGGTGTGGATGAAGGGGATGTAATAAAAGCTATTGACAGTGATTTTGTAAGTGGTACCAATGTTGCGGTAGGTGGCGTATTAGGATTAAAAGCATTTTGGATTTTACAGCACCAACGTGGATATAAACCTTTCCGAACATTTTTTCATTATGCTTTAAATCTAAATGATATAAAATTATAATAAAACATGAAAATCATAGTTGTAATTTTCTTAGCTAATATTTTTCTTGGTTGTAGTGGTTTAAACGAAAATCCTGCCTATAAATTTACTAGTCGGTCTTATGTAACCTTGCCAAAATCCAAACATTTTTTTACCGTAGATTCGGAAGGTGAAGTACCAAAAGGT
>JAYTGY010000203.1:0-1571 GCA_043733065.1 Ferruginibacter sp. | reverse complement strand
GGGCTCATACAAAAAAGACCTTTGTTGGTGCTACCCCAAATATTACCAGCATCATCTGCCAATAACCCATACACCACATTATCTGGCAAACCATCTTTTATGGTAAGATGTAAAAAATTTCCAGTAGATTTCTCCAGTCTATTCAATCCGCCACCTTTAGTACCTATCCATAAATAATTGGTATTTGCGGGGTCATTTAAAAAGCAAGAAACATGATTATAGTTAAGCGAATTTGGATTATTATTATTGTAATACCATTTAACTTGTGTTGCTGTATTTTTCTCGTCGGCTAAAATCACTTTTGCAAAACCATCTAAAGTGCCAATCCAATACACGCCATTTTTATCCTCGTATAGTGCTGTGGATACTGAATATTCAGACATGGGTTTAGCAGTATTGGTATTAATATTTACCGTAGTTATTTTTTCAGTAGCAGTATGTAACAGCATAAAAGTACCCCCTAAACCAGCAAACCAAATTTGATTTTTACTATCCTCATTCATGGGCTGTTTAGAACCCATTCCTTTATAATTATTTATAGATGGATAAGGCGTTAATTTATTGGTGATAGGGTTAAATTTAAAATACCCTTTATCATCGCTTTTGAGCCAATAATCACCAGTTTTTGCAATAAAAAAATTATCTATTTGTGTTACCTGTGGTATTTTAGCAAAAGCTACTTCTTGTATTTTTTGATTTTGTAGCCGTTTCCAGCTGTATCCAACATCTCCTAAAAAAATATCGTTATCTGCATTAGGCACTATGTTATAAATACTGAATGCAGTAAGTTGTGCATTAAATTTATCGCTAGCTACATTATATTTTCTTAAACCATACCCAACAGTACCACACCACAACATACCTGAGTGGTCAAATATAAAAGGATAAACAATTCTTTTTTCTGTAGGTAGTTTTAGATTCCAATTAATCGTTTTATTGGGCGCCCAAGCACTTACATCATAAAACGAGAGTTCTCTATGATGCTTATCCCATAGCGCACTATTGGGTTTAAAAATAATATTGCCTTGGGGTATTTTGCTCGTATCAAACAATGGAGTCACTTCTTTTCCATCATATAAATAAAGGTTGCTATTAATTAATGCCGTTTGCTCATTGGTAAAATAACCATTGTTGAGTAATTGAGCATTAGCTAATGGTATAAAATTATTTTTCAGAGCGTCGTATCTATACACAGTGCCGTCCATACCACCAATCCAAGTATTTTTATTTTTATCATTACCCATGCCATACACTTTGGTATTATTGGGTAACGATATTTTGCTAATAATTGGGACTACATTTTTGTCTAAAAAATTATTGGCAAGTGTAATGATATTTATCTTACCGTCATCGGTAGCTATTAACATTCTACCATCTGGCAGTTCTTCCATCAATTTTATAATATTATTAGACAGCCCATTTGCATTTGTATTGCTATGTATGATTCTTAAAAAATCACCGCTTTTTTTATCATAAATATTTAGGCCTTCGTTTTCTGTACCCACCCAAATTCGGCCTTTGCTGTCTTCAAACAATTTATTAATGCTATTACTACTTAAACTTTTGGCATT
>JAYTGY010000202.1:0-2739 GCA_043733065.1 Ferruginibacter sp. | reverse complement strand
GCACTTTTATCGCACATATAATCTGGATGATCTACTTTACTATTAAACAATTCCATTTGAATAATGACGCCCTTTTGTTCAGCTAATGTCATTATTTGTTTTAATCCATCGGCAGAATTTTGCATGCCCATTTCGTCATTCATGCCTCTACGATTACCACTAAAACAAATCAAATTTTTATATCCAGCTTTGGCCACCAATTCAATATGCTCTGTATAATTTTTAATTAGTGTAGCGTGGTTTTTTTTATCGTTCCAGCCATCCACCAAACTTATTTCTGCACCATTACACATCGATGAATAGATGCCATGCTTTTTTAAAATATCCCACTCTTTTGGTCCAATTAAATCAATTGCCGAAAAGCCAAGCTTTTTTACCAATACACAAAGCTCATCGAGTGTAAGATGGCTATATGTCCACCTACAAACAGAATGATTAATGTTTCCTTTTAAACCAAAACCTATTTCTTCATCATCAAATTGCTCCATAGCATAGCTTTTTCCAACAGCTAAACTTGCCGCTCCTGTAACAAAAGATTTTATAATTTGTCTGCGTTTCATACTGCAGTAGCCATTTTATTTTTATCATTTTTAAAAAAAACAAAAAACATTAGTGCAACGCCAGCTGCAAATATGCAAGGGATTATCCAAATGTTTTGCCATTGATGATTTACTACTTTTCCTGCCGCATCTGTTATGGCATAATTACCTGCTATTTTACCTGCGGCCCAAAAACCTATATACATTCCCACACCATAAGTAGCTAGCGTTATTAATCCCTGTGCAGATGACCGAACCCTTTCTCCTGCTTTTTGATCGGTATAAATTTGCCCCGTTACAAAAAAGAAATCGTAACAAATACCGTGTAAGATAATACCAGCGTACAACATCCATAAACCAGAGCCTGTATCGCCATATGCAAACAAAACATACCGCAAAACCCAAGCCAGCATTCCAATCAATAGCATTTGCTTTGTACCAAATCGTGCAAAGAACAATGGCATTAAAAATAGAAAAAGCGTTTCACTCATTTGCCCCATAGATTGTTTTGCGGCGGCGCCTTCCATACCAGATTCGTTTAAAAACTGATTTGTTTGCCCATAATAAAAAGCCAATGGAATACAAATTAAAATAGACGCAATAAAAAAGATAAGATAGTTTTTGTCTTTTAAAATTTTTAAAGCATCTAAGCCAAGCGCTTCGAATACCGAAACATCTTTACCCGCCTTAGGTGGCGGAGTGTTTGGTAAAAAGAAACTATACATACCAAATATTGCAGAAACAATTGCTGCTATTTTATATGTTATACCCAATGTTTCAGGATTTTTTTCCCATGCCATCCAACCAATTATTAATCCAGATGCTATCCAACCAATAGTACCCCAAACCCTGATGCCCGCAAATTGTTTTTCTGCATTGGTTGTTTGGTTTAATGCAATGGAGTTTACCAATGCCAGCGTTGGCATATAAATAATCATGTAAATAAGTAGCATGGTATAAAAAGAACCAAACGCTGTTTGAGTAGATAATAAATATAACAAACCAGCGCCTACTAAATGTAATACACCTAATATTTTTTGTGCAGCAAAAAAACGATCGGCCACCATACCTACAATAAAAGGAGCAATGATAGCACCCAAACATTGTGTACCGTATGCCAAACCTGTTTCACCATCATTTGCAGCAATAGATCCTTTTTGTAAAAATGTACCCATGGTTACAAACCATATGCCCCATATAAAAAAATTCAAAAACATCATGGCAGATAATTGAAAGCGAATGGCTGGTTTCATACACAAACAAGTTTAGAAAGTTTCGATTAAAAAATGGCTAAGAAAATTAAATGTACTATTTTTAATTTCATATTTACATTACAGCTAAATATTTTTTTTTTGCCTTAATAATCAATATTTATCTTTCCATAAAAATTTCAATCGTTTGCAATGAATAGTAAAAAATTAAAGATGGGAATGATTGGTGGCGGACCAGATGCTTTTATTGGAGCCGTGCATCGCATAGCTGCAAATATGGATGGAGAGATAGAATTGGTTTGCGGCGCATTTAGTAGCAATGCGGAAAAATCAAAACAAATGGGTGAAACGTTAGGCTTATCTGTAGATCGTGTTTATGAGTCTTACGAAAAAATGATTGAGGTAGAATCATCGTTACCAGAAAATGAAAGAATGGATTTCGTTAGCATTGTTACACCAAACCATCTTCATTTTGCTCCTGCAAAAATGGCGCTGGAAAAAGGCTTTCATGTAGTATTAGATAAACCTGCAACTTTTAATTTGGATGAAGCAAAACAATTAAAAAATATCATTGCTACATCGGGAAAACAATTTTGCCTTACACATACCTATGCAGGATACCCGATGGTAAAGGAAGCGAGGCAACAAATATTGAGTGGAAAATTTGGCGCCATTAAAAAAATATATGTTGAATATCCGCAAGGTTGGTTGAGCACATTTTTAGAAGGCGATAATCAAAAACAAGCGGCATGGCGCACCGACCCTAGTAAAAGTGGTATAGCTGGTGCTATGGGCGATATTGGTACACATGCTTTTAATTTGGCTGAATATGTAAGTGGGTTATCTGTAGTAAATATTTGTGCCGATATAAATTCGGTAGTTCTAGGTCGCAAATTGGATGATGATGGAGCGGTGTTGTTAAATTTTAATACTGGTGCAAGTGGTATGTTAATGGCAACCCAAGTAGCAGCAGGCGAAGAAAATAATGT
>JAYTGY010000201.1:0-9998 GCA_043733065.1 Ferruginibacter sp. | reverse complement strand
AATACTACTATAGCTATGGCTGCTGCAGGTTCATTCCCAACATATCAGTGGCAATATAGAGTATCTCCTACTAGCCCTTGGGTAAATGTTGCAAATGCTGCACCTTTTTCTGGAGCTACTACTAATACTTTGGCAATTACCAATGCAGGACCAACTTTAAACAGCAATCAATTTAGAGTATTGTATTCTGGTACTTGTACTTCCCCAGATTTTACGAGCATCTCTACACTTACTGTAAATCCAATTGTAGCTGTAGTTGCACCTGCTAGTGCAGTAATATGCCAAGGGGTTATTCAAAAACTTTCAATTTCAAATATTGCATCACCTGTGCCAGGATCAGCTGTAGTTAATTCGGCTGCTATAAATTTGAATGTATTAGACAATAATCCTGCAGGTGTAAATACTAGCCTTACAATTCCTGCTTTACCAGTTGGTGCTGTTGTTGTGGGAGCTAGAGTAAAATTGAATGTTGCGAGCACATGGGTAGGAGATTTAAATGTTAATTTAAAAGCACCAAATGGTCAAATTTTAAATTTAAGTCATAACTTATCAACTACCAATGGTAATGCAGGTGGAGGTGGTTCTTTTGTGAATACAGTAATTGGTTCTGCATTTACCACTGTATTACATACAACTACTAGTCCAGATAATCCTCATACCGGTAATTACAAAGCTGATGCAGGTACTATAACGGTAGCTGGTATTACACCTAATATAACAGGGTTTGTACCAACTACAGCATTGTGGAATCCTTTGTTTACAACACCATCTGGAATTTGGACAATAGCTATCGCAGACATTTTCCCTGGAGCTGATGTTACAACTTTTCAAAACTGGTCATTAACTATTGATTACTTATTAGGTGCGCCAGCAACTGGTGTTTACTCAGGTCCTGCAGGGACTATATATACCGATGCTACAGCAACAACAGCTTACACTGCTGGTACTCCAATAAATACAGTGTATGTAAAACCTCTTGCAACTGGAGTTAATACTTACTCAGTAATAGTTACAGATGGCGCTTGCGCTAGTTTACCTTTAACCATACCGGTTACTATGTATGCACCTGTAGCAGGAACAGCAACACTAAGAGATACCACCATTTGCGATGCTAAAAATGCAGCATTTATTTTAGGCGGAGCATTAACAGGTGGTCCATTATTTAATCATCAGTATCAGGTTAAAACATCTCCTACTGCTGCTTGGGCAAATGTGGCTAATGGTGGTGTTTACAGCGGAGCTACTACAAATACACTTATTCTAACAGGTGCAGACGTTACTTACAATGGTTATCAGTATCGTGATTCTATTAGTACAGGAGGAGGTTGCGGTTTCCTAATTTCTACAGTTGGTAAACTTACTGTAAATACTAATCCTGTAGTTACAATAAGTGCAGCTCCAGTCGTTAAGTTATTCCCAGGTTTAACTTCTACATTAACTGCGGCAGTTTCTTCTGCTACAGCACCAATAACTTACCAATGGACAAGAAATGGTGCTAATGTAATTGGCGCTACTGCAAATTCAACTGTAGTTGGTATAGATGGATTAGGTTTATATAAAGTAAATGTAAAAGATGCTAATGGTTGCGTGAATGCAGCGAGCTTATCAACTCCTGCTTCTTTAACCATTAGTGATTCTATAACAATTGATAGATTATTTGTTTATCCTAATCCAAATAACGGGAATTTCCAAGTAAGATATTTCAATGAAGGTAAAGCACCTGCTGTTGTAAATGTTTTTGATAGCAAAGGAGCTTTGGTATTTACTCAACCATTTAGTGTTAGTCAAGCTTATCAAGCAATGAATGTTAATCTTGGAATACATGGTAAAGGTGTTTACAGAATAGATGTATTGTCTTCGAATGGCAATAGAATTAAAACGGCTTCGGTTGTGGTATTCTAATCTTTATTAAATATTATATTAAAAAGGGTTGTCTTTATGGCAACCTTTTTTATTTCTTTAAAATAATTTTGAGAGCGAGTAAGGTAAATATGAAATCAAATACTCTTTCTTACTATCATAATATAAAACCAAATTCTTACTATCATAATATAAAACCAAGCAAACTTCTCCATTCATAAATGTATCAACAATCATTTTATTAAAGTGATAATTTGTTATTGATAATAAAACTTCTGGGTTATTTGTAAATGGAGCTTAAAAAAATATTCTATTTTTCTTTTAGAATAAGAATAAGCTAATGATAATTGGATTGATTAGGGGTAACGCCATCCGTTTTTTGAAGGAAACAATAAACTGCAATTATTGCAATATTAGCTTGCTTACTTTATGCTTTTGCAACGAATAGGAAATTGGTGCTTTTGTAACTCCAAAATCGTTTTTATAACTTTTTAGAAAGCAAAAAATATTGAAATCGATTTCAATAAGCTTTCCTCAAGACTATTAAAAACATTAAGTTTTAGAGGGTTTTGCTAACCATTTTTTGCTATTATATCATTTATAAAATATTGATTTAAACTGATGTGAAATGGTCATATAATTTAACCTAGCTATTCTAAAGCTAAAATTGAAAAATAATTTATACTAAAAAAATATATTGCTCATTTACATAACTGGATGATAAATCTTCTCCGCTTTTTTATACACCTCAACCTTATCCAAGGTCATCGGTTTTGTTTGTTGCTTTAAATACATGTCCACTTGGTCGTCAAAATGTTTGTTGCCAGGTTTTGCACTTGCACCATATACATTTATGGTTTCTATTTTTGGTAAACCTTCTTTGGCAAAACGTACAAACATGATTAACCCATCGCCGCCAATAGATTTTAGTCTGCCATTTTTTATTGGCTCAGTCCATTGAGGAGAAAGCACATCGGGAAAACCACCGAGTGACCATTGTTTATCACCACGTACCAATTTTTGTAAATCGCCTAGTGAGATATCTGTATTGCCAAAATTTGTTTGCATATAATCGTGGACATGCTTGTACGTTTCTATGGCTTCTTGTTTTGTAATAGCTCTTGGTGCTTGGCCTTGCAATGCTTTTTTGAGATGCTCGTAGGTTAATAAAAATATAGCAGCGCCTTTGCTTTCTGCATTGCCACGCTTATCCCAATTTTTAAATGTAGTAATAAGGTTCACATATTCAGGATAATCTTTTTCGTTTAGCAAAAACATGCTATCTAATTTGTACAAATATTGCAATTCAGTTGGCAGTTGTTTATCAAATTTTATTGCTTTAAATGTTGAGTAACTCAGTTTTTCATTTTGAGGAAACAGTTCCATAAAGCGTACGTTTCTATTCAAACTGTATTCTTCCCAGCCATCTTGAGGTTCGAATGCTTTTGGGTTTAAATTATCTTCTTTTGCTGTTGCTAAAAAAGAAGAATGGTTTGTATTAAATAAAAATCCGCTTTTTGGATTCACATATTGTGGGAGCATGTTTAGTTTTCTAAATTCTGTCCACAAAGTGGTAGAAGTATTGCCAGGCAAGGTTTTCTTCCAATCGTAACCGCTTGCACGTATAGGCATGGCTGCATTGTTTATGTAAAAAATAGTATCATGCTTATCGGCATACATAATATTGAACATGCTGAGCTCTTGCTTGCTTAGTGCTGCATAAAACTCTGTATAGTTTTTTGCTTTGTCCATTTGGTACCATTGGTCTAGCGCACCAATTTTCATATTGGCACCAAGGCGCATACTAAAAAAACCTGCATTATTTTTCATGGTAGCGCCATACTTGCTCCAATAAATTTTTCTTTTTATAGCAATTGGAATTCCTTTTATGTGCAGTTTTATTGTTTTCACTTCCAAGTCCACCCATTCACCATCAAATTTATATTGTGTTTTATTATCGGGGTTCATTTCTAATTGGTACTCATCAAACCTATCGCAAAAATTTACGGTGTGTGCCCAACCCAAATTTTCGTTTGCACCATGTAGTATGCACGGTGCACCTGCAAGCAAACCCCCTGTGATATTCAAACCTTCTTCGCTACACAAATGTGCCTCGTAAAACGACTGTGGGCCTGTGTTTGGTTGGTGTGCGTTGATGAGTAAAAAAGATTCGCCAGTAGTAGTTTTTGTATTGCTGATGGCAAATGAATTGCTGCCTTTTTTATTATACTCTGGTGCTTCGGGTTCGGCGTTGCTAAAAATTCTTAGCAAGGCTTTATCGGCACCATTAAAAATAGTGAGTGCAAATACAGAAGATGAAACATATTCTTTTTCGGTGATGGGGAAAATATTTTTATTGAGTAACTCGCTTTTGTGGGTGGCCGCATATGCATTTATGCCTTGCACATACCCATGTATAAGTGTGAGGAATGCTGGAGAGAGCGTATTCCATTTTTCTTCTGTAATTTCTTTGCAGCGAAATAATGCAAATGCGTAATCCCCTGCTACGGCTTTTTTACCCATAACCTTTCCCATTAAACCTTTTACTGGCAAAAGCAATTGTTGCATGCTTTCAAATTCATCTTCGGCTTCTGCCCATGCAAGCCCGTATGCTACTTCTGCATCTGTTTTTGCAAAAATATGTGGCACACCAAATCTATCTCTTACAATATCTATGGCTATTGGGTTTATAGGCAATTGAGCAAAAGTAGTTGTTGCTGTAAAGCAAAATGCAAAGGAGAAAAATAACGTTTTCATTTTAAAAAAGTTGGGAAGGGTATTTAAATATTGTATATGAAGATAAGCAAATTATTAGGTTTGGGAGAAAGTCATTTTAGAAATGATGGTGAATGATATTTGTTTAAAAAAATATTTCATTGATTGCTAAGCAATATTTTTTTGAGTTGTTACAGTTTTTTGCAAATAATTGCGATAGTGGTAATTAATTTTTAATAAAATGAATACAGTTTTAATTAAATTAAAAAACGGTCTGCGAAATGTGTCAGACACCTCAGATAGCGTCTTTGTAGTTAAAGGCCTTCAATCAGGTGTCAGACACATGAGGTGGGCAAAATAATTTATAAGATTTTAAAGCAATGTTTATAAAAGTTGTTGGAAAAATTGGTGAAGCGCTTCCATTATAAATGTTCAGTAAAGATTTGATGATGAAAATCTACGCCCGATAGAAGTGGAAAGCCCACAGCCCGAGGTACGAGGGCGAGGACTTGGAACGGATAGCGGGACCACAGCTGAACAAAGAACAAATGCTTGCGTTCAAAAAAAAACTCTTCAACTTTTCAACATTTTCAACAACATTCAACCCTACAACAATATTCCTTTTAAGAAAAAATACGCCACCGAAAAATAAATGACAATACCAGTAACATCTACAAGTGTAGCCACAAATGGTGCAGATGATGCGGCAGGATCTAGTTTTAATTTTTTGAGAAAAATAGGAAGCATAGAACCCATGAGGCTGCCCCACAAAACGATACCGATGAGGGAGAAAAATATAGTAGCGGCTACGAGTTTCCAATAAATACCATAATCGAAAATGTGTAAATTTTGCCACAAAATAATTCGTAAAAAACCAATGCTACCTAATATTACACCGAGTATAAAACCCGATATTAATTCACGACGCATTACACGCCACCAATCTGTGAGCGTTACTTCGCCAAGTGCCATGGCTTGTATAATGAGCGTGCTGGCTTGCGAGCCGCTATTGCCGCCACTACTCATTATTAGCGGAATAAACAATGCGAGCACTGTGGCTGTTTCAATTTCGTGTTGAAAAAATTGCATGGCAGTTGCGGTAAGCATTTCGCTGAGAAAAAGTATAACCAACCAACCTGCTCTTTTCTTTATTAATTTTGGAATGCTGATGTCTAAATACGGCGCATCGAGCGCTTGGGTACCACCAATTTTTTGTATATCTTCTGTATATTCTTCTTGCGCTACCCAAAGCATATCATCGATGGTAACAATGCCGAGTAAAATATTTTTTTCATCCGTTACAGGTAAGGCTACACGGTTGTTCATTTTAAAAACTTCGCTGGCTACTTCTTGGTCATCGTTTACTTTTAAAGAAATAAAACGTTCATCCATAAGATCGCTCACTTTTGTATCTGGCGATGCTATGAGAAAATCTCTGATTCTAATATCGTCTATCAATTCGCCACGCCCATCTATCACATAAATTACATCTATGGTTTCGCTATTGCTGCCCCAGCGGCGAATGGTATCCAACACTTCTTGCACCGAGTTGTACTCGTAAACATACACATAATCTGGTGTCATGAGCCTGCCTACGCTGTTTTCGGGATAGCCGAGTAACTCTAATGTAATTTTTCTTTCGGCAGGTTCCAAAGTTTTTATGAGTTCTCTTACAGTATCGGTTGGTAGTTCTTCCAAAAAATCTACTCTATCATCGGGCGGTAATTCGTTGAGCAATTCTGCGCTTTTAAATGCGGGCAAATCTTTTATAATTCTTTTTTGCTCGCTTGCATCTAATATTTTAAAAACACTTGCTGCACGATGTATAGATAGATGTGCAATAATTTGTGTTTCGTAATCTTTGTTGTCGTAAATAAGATTGGCAACATCGCTAATATTTTGATCGTTTAAAAACTCTTTTATAGCCAATTTGTCTTCAGAAGCTATTACTTCTTCAAACTGTTGTTGCAACGATATTTCTACACTTTCCAATGACATGAATACAATTTCTTATTTTCGTTTTTAATTGGGCGCAATTTAGCCTTTTTATTTGTATGATTTTACCCTGCTTATTTATTGATGATACTTTGCAAAAAGGAAGAGGTGTGTTTACGCACGAGGCTATTGCTGCCGAAACGATTATTGAAGTAGCGCCTGTGATTGTGATGCCACTTGCAGACAGAGCGCATTTGGATAAAACCCTACTGCACGATTATATTTTTGAGTGGGGCGATAACCTTGACCAATGCGGCATGGCGCTTGGTTACATACCTATTTACAACCACAGCTACAAAAGCAATTGCGATTATTTTATGGATTATGAAGCGCAAACGATTATGATAAAAACAGTAAGAGAAATTGCGGTAGGCGAGGAGCTTACCATAAATTATAATGGCGATTGGGATAATGAAAAAAAGATTTGGTTTGAGGTGGGGTGATGTTACTTGAACATTGAGCGTTGAAAATTGAATATTGAACATTTAAAAAATTTCAATTTGAAAAATGTTCAATATCTAATGCTCAATTTTCGATAAAACTGTAGCAGTATAACCCACCCCGTCCGCCTGCGGCGTCCACCCCTCCGTTGGAGGGGAATTACTCGAAGATCGAAACGGATGATGACAAATACTTAGCAAAATAAAAATTACTATAAAGTATTAGGATTAGCCCATGGATATTGAGCGATGAAAATTATTATTGAACATTTTAAAAGTTTAGTTTTAAAAATGTTCAATAATCAATGCTCAATTTTCAATGTTCAAATATGGCTCTATAATTCTTTGTAGTTTATTCTACATTCACCCTCACCCCCTCACTATGGCTCGTAAACTCTGGCGCATACATACATTGAATGCTGGTAATGCCATTGCTAAAATTGCCATTGTGGGTTACAAATAATGCATATTCAAAAACGTAAGTACCCTTTGGCAACCAACCAAAAAAGAAATTAGTGCTGGCATCTTTTGTGCTTTCATAATAGCCAAGACCGCCTTGGTATTTGTATTGGCTTATAACATTTGTAGGTTCCATGCACGATGCACGCATGTCTTTCATATGCACATATTCCATATCTCTATCGCTTCTCAATTCTATACGCACTTTTATTTTATCGCCTACTTTTATAGCTTCGCCATCTTTTATGGCTTGCAGTACTGGGCCTTTATCGGAATTCTTTTCTATAAATAATTTCTTTACGAGTTTAAGTGGAGTCTCCGCTGAAGTTATTTTGTCTAGGTCTTCAAAGTATTGCCAATAGGCGCTTCCCCAACTCGTTGAAGAGTTTAGAGGTTTAGAAGTTGAGCTTTTTATTTCGACAGAAATATTTCCCATGTTTGGATTTACTTTTTCTGCTTCTATTCTCTTTTTGAAATAACCTGTGCCTGCTTCATTTTTATCGTCACCATTCCCTCCTCCTTCGGAGGAGGTTAGGAGGAGGCTGTTACCAAGTTTTATTTCTACAATTTTTTCTTCGCTCAGCCAATCACTACCATTTAGTAATAATGCATAACAAGCTTCTGCCGTGGCTTTGGTGGTGCCCCAATTTTGTGTTTGCTTTTGTTTGAGCAACCAAGTTTTTAAATCATCTATTGTATTTTTATTGCCATCAATATCTGTAAAAGCTTCTATCATCATAGCATGGCTTTCAATAGGTGCTTGGTACCAATAGTAACCACCTTTGTTAAAATCCTTCCAATACATACCAAACTCTTCGCTGGTTATACTATTTTGTTTGAGCGATTCTAAAATGGCTTTTGCTGTTTTTGTATCTTCTTTTCTGTACAATGCCAATGCTATCATGGCTTGCATATACTTGCTTTGGCTAAACCAATATTTTGTGGCTTGGCTTGTATAATAATCCACTGCTTTTTTTGCAGATGCATTTATTGGTGTTTCAGTAAAAAAACTACGCATGTACAAATATTGAATAGCAGTAGAAGACAAATTGTTGTCTGCTAATTTTGCTTTGTACTTAATCAAATTATCATAATCTTCTTTTATCCTTGCATCTAAATAGGGCAAAGCTTTATCTACAATGGGTTTTAGCTCTGCGTAATCATTACCTTGTACAGCTTTTAGTTTTCTTAAATGTCCAATACCGGTAACAATGTATTGTGTAATATATCTGTCATCACTACCGCCTTTAAACCATGCAAAACCACCATTGCTTATTTGCATATCTTTTATTTTGGCAAGTGTTTTATTTTTTTCTGCAGCTAAACGAACCATATCAAACAACAAGGCAATGTTTTTCTTTTGTTGTGTTTCGTTTTGAGCATCTAACACCCAAGGCGTTTCTTGCAAGAGTACCGATTTTAATTCTTCATTTTTTTGCAAATTACTCATGAGTGCAGCAGTATCTGTAATTTTCCATCTTTCAAAAACCTGTTTAATTTTTGGAGAAGCATTGCTAATAAACGATGCCAAAGTATTGGCATAATATCTACTAAAACTTTGCTCTGCGCATTCATATGGATACTCCATTAAATATGGCAATGCTTGCACGGCGTACCATGCAGGGTTGCTGGTGTATTCTACCGTAAGTGCATGTGTGCTTAATGTTGCAGACGAACCACTGTTTAATAATTTTACAAACGTAAAATTCTTACTTGTAACATTCCGCATGTTAAGCGGCATACTTTCTGTAACCAACATTCTATTTGTAAGTACAGGTAATGCAGCTTCTTCACCATCACTATATAAATTATCTTTTGTGATGGCTTTAATTCTATACATCATAGCCGCATTAAAATTGCTTGGCACTTCCATCGGAAATTTTACGGCCACACTTTGCCCTGCGGGAATGGTAAAATATTGGTTTGGAAATACATTTTTAAACCAACCATCCACAGGCTTGTTGGTGCCTGCATCTAGCAATTCTAATTGCGATGTACCAGTTATTTCTTTATCCGTTAGGTTTACAATTTTTGCCGAAAACTCCATTCTATCGCCTTCTCTTAAAAAGCGTGGGGCATTGGGTTGCACCATGAGTTGTTTTTGTGTAACAACCATTTTTGTACTTACTGCACTTGCCAATTCTTTTGTATGCGCCAATGTCATCATCTTCCATTGTGTGAGTGCTTCTGGCATGGTAAATGAAAATGCTACATTGCCATCTGCATCTGTTTGTAATGCTGGGAAGAAGAAAGCGGTTTCGTTGAAGTTTTTGCGGAGTTTGATTTCGGGTGCATTTAAAGTGCCTTTTTTTTCTGTGCCTCCAGTTTGCATATTAAATGAAATAGAATCGCTAACTGTTTTATAGCTCCCATTCATATCACCCTTAGCTAATTTCATATGCTTTGGAACATTTTCAGTAGCTTTATCAGCATTCATCATTTTTGCTTCAGCCATTGGTGCAGGCGAAACTACGCCAGCATAATCATAAGAATCAGCTGCAGCATTTGCAAAAACCATCCTACCTCTAA
>JAYTGY010000200.1:0-1507 GCA_043733065.1 Ferruginibacter sp. | reverse complement strand
TAACCTGGAGGGTTATAATGCTGATGCAGATTTAGGTTTAGGTTGTGGGTTGCCTACTCAATTTGCTAAAATTAAAGAAGGAGATATAGTAATAGATTTGGGTAGTGGTGCTGGCAATGATTGCTTTGTTGCAAGAAAAGAAACAGGGCCAACTGGTAAAGTTATTGGTGTAGATTTTACAGATGCAATGATTAATAAAGCAAGATTAAATGCTGAAAAAATTGGGTATACCAATGTCGAATTTATACAAGGCGATATTGAGCAAATGCCTGTGAGTGATAATATTGCTGATGTTATTGTAAGCAATTGTGTGTTGAATTTGGTTCCAAATAAAAACAATGTGATTAAAGAAATTTTTAGAGTATTAAAACCTGGAGCTCATTTTAGTATTAGTGATGTTGTTTTAGTTGGTAACTTGCCAAGTGCATTACAAGAAGCTGCTGAAATGTATGCTGGTTGTGTAAGTGGAGCAATTCAAAAGCAAGATTATTTAGATTTATTAGAGCAAAATGGCTTTGTAAATATCACTATACAAAAAGAAAAATTAATTTTTATCCCAGATGATATTTTAGAAAAATATGTAAACAAAACTGAGCTTGAACAATTTAGAAATAGCAATATTGGCATTTTTAGCATTACAGTTTATGCAGAAAAAACAGCAGCTACAACTTGTTTCGGACGAGAATGTTGTAATTAATAAACTATAATCATGAAAAGGATATTTAATAAACACAAAAAACTAATAGTTGTAACAGTATCTATTACTATTTTACAAATCATTTGGGGCTTCGACCCCAAATTTTGTATTATAAATATTATTTGGATATTTCTTTAAACTTAAGTGCCATGAAGAAAAAAATGCTTTTTGTATGCATTGAAAATAGTAATAGAAGTCAAATGGCACAGGCTTTTGCACTAATTTTTGGAAAAGAAAAGGTTGAAGCTTATAGTGCTGGCAGCAAACCAAGTGGCATTGTAAATCCAAAAGCAATTGTTGCAATGGCAGAACTTAAGTATGATTTATCTAAACACGATAGCAAAAGTTTAAAAGAAGTAGAAGCTTTTGCTCCATTTGATGTAATTGTAACAATGGGTTGTGGCGATGCTTGTCCTTGGATGCCAGCAAAAAAAATTATTAATTGGCAAATACCTGATCCAAGAAATATGGATAAAGAAAATTTTAATAAAGTGAGAAATGAGATTGCATCAAAAGTTAAAGCCTTAATTGAAGATATTATTTAAAAGCTTTTAATCCACAGTTTAACCAATCTAAATATTTAGCTTCATCAAAGGTTGCCCCTATAGGAAAAGCTAATAATTTTTCATCATTATTGAGCATTACATATAATGGTTGAGATACCTGATAGAAATTTTCAGATTCAAAAGTGGCATATTTATCTCCTATAGAAATAATATCTTTTACATTACCATCTTTAGTTTTATAATTCATTATTCTATCTGCAATTGCTAATTTTTCTTTGTCATCTACATAAAGAGAAACTAAAAT
>JAYTGY010000199.1:0-6472 GCA_043733065.1 Ferruginibacter sp. | reverse complement strand
ATGTTTGAAATAATTGTACAGATAATTACAATGCAAACCGTGGCAATGATGGGTCCAATAGAATTTTCGGCAAATACAGAAAGTAATAATGCTAATGCTGCAATAACTGTAAGCGCAATAGTGGCATAACCGAATGCGCAAAAATATCGCCACATAATATCGTCTTTTGTTATTTGCAATATTTCTGATGCATCGCCATGTACTCTAAAAACAAGTTGATCTTCTACACCAAAAATAAATCGGCTTAAAAATAATGCTAGTAAAGCCATAAATAATAATAACCCTATTGTATAAATTATAGAAGCGATAAATTTTACCCCTATAATTCTGTTTCGGCTAATTGGTTTTGTAAGTAATAACCGAAGTGTACCCATGTTTGCTTCGCCACTTATAGAATCGCCAGCTACCAATGCTACTAATATTGGTATTTGCACCAACAAAGTATTTAGAATAATGTAGCACATAAAATTACCATTTATTACTTTATTTCTATCTATGCTAAAAGTGTCGCCAGTGTTTTGCAACATCATATCTAAATAACTTGCACCGTCTGCTTTAAAAGCGCCATGAAAAATAAAAACGATAACAGCAATGGATACAAAGGCAATGTATGTTCGGGGTTTTTTAGCTATTTTGTATAACTCAATTTGTAAAAGGCTCCACATGCGTATCGTTGTTGGTAAGTGATAAAAAATAATCTTCTAAAGAATGACGAGGTTCTACCGAAAGTATGTTTACTTGCATAGAAGATAATGTGGAAACAAGTTGAGGTACATCTTTTCTATTCATTTGTAATCTTAAAACTTTTTTTGCGTTTTCAATAATGGAAGCCCATTGTGTGTTTTGCAATTTTGCCATTGCTTCTTCATTATTAGTAGTATTTATTTCTACTAACGTATTTGCTGGGTCTAATAGTTCTGCTACATTTCCTTCTACAATTTTTTTTCCTTTATTTATGATGATCATTCTATTGGCTATAACTTCTATTTCGCTCAATAAATGTGATGATACAATAACCGTTTTGCCCATTTCTTTGCTTAATCTTAAAATAAGATTGCGCATATCGGCTATGCCTTGAGGATCCAATCCATTGGTTGGTTCATCTAAAATGATGAGTTTTGGTTGGTGTACGAGTGCTATGGCAATTCCAAGGCGTTGTTTCATACCTTGGCTAAAGGTTTTTGCCTTACTCTTATATCTATCTGCAAGGCCTACCATTTCTAATTGGTTCATTATTAACGAACGGGTAACTTTTACGCCACTCATTTTGGCAAAAAGCTGCAAATTATCGTAGGCAGATAGGTATTTGTACAAATCTGGGCGTTCAATAATGGCACCAGTCTCTTTTAATATCGTATTATCTCCAATTTCAATTTTTTTTTCAGAAAAATATATTTCGCCTGAAGTTGGCTTAATTAGCTTTAAAAGCATGCGGATAGTCGTAGATTTACCTGCCCCATTTTGCCCAAGAAAACCATAAATATCTCCTTGATTTACAGAGAATGACAAGTTTTTTACCGCCTCAAAAGTTCCAAAATTTTTTGATAAATCCCTTACTTCTAGCAATGATTTCATAAGGTAAAATTACGTGCTAATTTGGGTAGATTAGTAAGTTTCTTAAAAATTGTAGAAAAAATACTACGTCTTTATACAATAAAAGATTCCTTTACGACGTTTAATAGAAAAGCTACTACAAATAGCCGCTTAAAAAACCAAAACGAACAAACGATGAAAACTTTATTTACAATTATTCTTAGCGCATTAATCTTCACTACTGCATCTGCTAACAATTTTGAAGGTATTAAAGTAGCAACAACTGGTAAATCATCTATTGAAGCAAAATTTTCTTCTGCAAAAGCAACTACAGCAACTATTACTATTACTAACCAAAATGGTGTTGTAGTAAATACACAAAACGTTACACTTACTAAAGGCAATAACAACATTTCTTTACTAGATGTTACAACATTAGCTGAAGGTACTTACACAATTACTTTAACTTCTGACAACAATACGGTTTCTACAAAATTTGTAAATTTTAAAATGGACGAACAGGCGCTTTAATTTTTACATCATTATATATATATATTAAAAATGCCACTCCTTAAAAAGGGTGGCATTTTTGGTTTTGGTAAATTTTCCAATTATCATCATTCAATTTAAAATTGAGCAACCTTCATTAATATTCTTTTACTCCCTAATTATAAGAGTATCGTAAGGTTTTTAGAGTACAGTTCTAGCAAAAAGCTGCAGAAAATGCTTTTTTCTTAAAATTCCTCTTTAAAAAAATAAATTTTCAGGGCCGGAAATTATGTTTTCAGTATAAATACACTGAAAAACAATGATTATTGAAAAATATTTTCAAAAAAAAGACCGTAAAAATACTATTTATACAAAATGTTCATTACTTTTACTACATGAAGTCGAAGAGTTACTACAGACGCTGAGTCAAAATAACCTTCTCACTTTGGAAACTCTTATACCGAAAGAGACTTTAAAAAAACCAAAAACTGACTACGATGAAATCTTTATTAACTATCTTCTTAAGCATATTTTTACTTGCTTCTGCTACGGCTAATTCTCAAGACGGAATCAAAATTGGAACTATAGGCAAATCTTCAATTGCTGTAAAATTTAATTCAAAAAAAGTTACAAAAGCTACTATTACTATTACCAACGAAACTGGTGTTATTGTAAGCACGCAAAATGCTGAAGTTGTATTAGGAGACAATAGTATTGTACTAGCAGATGTTGCAAAACTTGAAGAAGGAACATTTACAGTAAGCATGGTTACTGATGGTAAAACAGAAACTACCAAGTTTCTAAATTTTAAAATGGATGATAAAGCACTTTAATTAAAATATATTTCACATACACATACAAAACTGCCGCTTCAATTGAAGCGGCAGTTTTAGTTTTATTATTTACGCTTTATTTGTGCATGTAAGATTGTAATGCGTTCACATAATCTTCGAAAGCTTGCACACCAACTTGTGTTATTTTACAAATGGTGAGTGGGTAATTATCTTTAAATTGTTTGATTACTTCTACATAGCCTGCTTCTTTTAGCTTACTTATTTGTACACTTAAATTACCAGCAGTTGCATTTGTTTTTTCTTTAAGAAAAGCAAACTCCGCTTCTTTTACGCTTATGAGCAGGCTTACCACAGCAAGACGTAGTTGAGAATGTAATATGGGATCTAACTCTTTAAACATTTGCTGCAAGTTTTTTCTTATAACGATTCCAAAGAATAATACCAGGTATAAGCCATGCAAATAAACCACATGCTGCCATGAGTAAATTGTCTGTTTCAAATGGAGTAAAAATGGAAATAAAACTAGCAACCCAGCAAAATATACCACCATAAATCATAGGTTTAAATTTTGTAACGCCACCAGTTATAAAAGTTGGTATTGCATAAAGCATCATAAAAAGAGAAGTGCTTTCGCCTCCCATAGGATGTTTGCTTATATAAATGATTGTAAGAAAAATGGAGACTCCAAATGTTGACCATACATAACTTAATATTTCACCCTCATATGATTTGAAATTTTTCTTTCTACTTTCTTTTATTCCAAAAAATATTTGAAAAAAAACTGCAATAACTGTAAGGAGCCATACATCTACTATTTCAAATTTAAAATGAACACTAGTCCAAGTAGCTAAACTACAAAATACAATTATAGCCCCCCAAACCATAGAAGCAATTCCTTTAGTAACATAACTTTTTTTTGCCTTACTTATCATTTCATTAATAAGTTTTAAGCTGTCTTGTTCAGTAAAATTTTCTTGTTGCATAATTTATTTATTTTGATGCTTCACATTCTTTTACCAATGTTTCTGTATAAGATTTACCCCAATTAGGTGCAATATCCGATGCTGGTTTAAATGTGGCATATTTTTCTACTGCAGTCTTTAAATGGCTCAGTGCAGTTTTACAGCCACCGCCAAAAGCTTCGGGTGTAAATTTTAATCCTTGCCCTTTAAGCATGTGTGGGCGTGGGTTTGTAGGATCTTGCTCCATTGCTGCTGCCATTGCTTTTTGGCTTATTGGACCATATTGCATCCAGCGAGCTTGAGGGTTTACTATCATTTGCATACTAGCTATCATACTTTTTATACAGCTAATTTCTGAGTTGTTTGGTTGTAATGAATCTGCTTTGTTTATTAAGTTAGTAGCATACTCTGCTATAGCATCATTACCACTCGGGTTTGGCTGCATGTAAGCATAGTTTATTCTGCAATATGCAGCATAATAAAATGGAAGCCATTCTTTTTTTTCTGATGTGGCAATTCTTTCAAAATTGTTAGCAAGACTAATAAACTGATCTGGCTTTGTAAATGCCGAATCTATTTGTGTAATGTTTTTTTTCATGGCTGCTACAAATTTTTCGTTTTGTGCCAAAGATGAAAATGATGTTGTAATGATGATTGAAAGGATGATTAACTTTTTCATGATTATTTTTTAAAGGTTATTTATTTTTTAATTTTTGATATTCATTTTCAACTGAAATTGATTTCGGAGAAATATATGCTCCTATATATTGCATAGCAATGCCCAAGCCCCAACCCAACGATGTCCACAATGGCCAAGGCCAATGGCGAATGCCCCAAGTGTAACTATCATCATCTCCAAAATACCATAAAGCCCAAAGAAAAATATTTACAATAATGTAAACAGAAAGGCTTTTTTTAAATTTTGCACGCTTTTTTGCTAGCTCCCAAAGTGCAGCATCTTTTTCGTTGGTGGGTTGTAGTTCGTTTATCATTTTTTAAGTTTTGTTTTATAAGAAAATCTTGTGTCTTGTATCTAACAATCTAATGTCTAAAGATTATTATTTATCGCATCTTGTGTTCTATCTATTCCAAAGCTTAAGAAACAACCAATAAATACAAATCTTTTATATGGTGGCTCAATTGCTACTTTATTATTATTTATACTAGAAAAATTATAACCATACACTTGTTTTTGCCCAAGCAAATTAGAAATGGAAACTACCCACACCGCAAATGTTTTTTTATTGGGCTTACCAAGGTTTGGTAAATAATTCATGCTAAAACCAAGGCTATTGTAATTGATGGTTCTTCCTTCTTCTTTTACTACATATTTACCTTGGGTATTCTCATATCCAATATTGTAATATGGTCTGCCGCTTGCAATATTGTAACTCATATTAAAACCTGTTTTCCATTTGGTAATAAATTTTTTAGCTACCAACGATGCGGTGTGTGTAGCTGCAAATGATGGTGCAATTTCCTGTGGGTAATTTAAGTAATCTCGTTTCGTATCTAAGTAAGAATACGAAATCCAATAATCTAAATTTTTAATGGTTTTTTTATCTCTCCAAAAAAGCTCAAAACCTTTGGCATAGCCATTTCCATTGTTATTTGCTGCCACTTCTCTACCACTAGTATTTGGTGCAGTTTTAAATAAATTTTTGTATTGCTTATAAAATATTTCTGTACGAAAAATACCTGCGCTATTATTTTTTTGAAACTGTATAATATAATGCGATGCTTGTGCATATTTTAAATCGTTGTTTGAAAAAGGCAAATATTTTCGCTCGGGATTTTGATAAAATGTGCCATAAGCAAAACTTACTTGACTAGCATTTTTTAGTTTATAAGCAATAGATGCTCGTGGAGCAATATTCCATTTGTCCATAAGGGTTGAATGCTCCAACCTTGAACCAATTTTTATGGCAATATCTTTTGTGATGTACATATCTGTTTCTGCAAAAATTGCATTTAAATTATCGCTTGCGGTATCTCTAAATTTGTTGCCATTAAATAAAGTATATGTTGTTCTTTCGCTACTGTAAAAATAATCTGTACCAAAGCGTATTACATTTAAGCCTTGCAATTTTTTATCTATCACAACTCTTGCTTGTGCGTAGTTTGCATTATTTATGATAGAAAAATTTTTACCTGCATAACCCGTTGGAAAAAAGAATTGTTGTTTGGCATTATTTGCATCTTGCAGTTCGCTTACAATATCATCTTTATTGGTACTGTAGCTTATGGCTGCATTTATTTTAAAACCGTTACCTATACTTTGTTTCCAACTTATGTTTTGAAAAGTATTTATATTTTCTATAGTGAATGCATTTTTTAAACTCAAAGAATCTATATCTGCATTGCGAATGCCTGTACGATTCCAACTTGTGTAACCATAATATTTTATAAAACCACCGCCTTTTGTTTTTATACGAAAGTTTGCATCTACTTGATGATAAACTGGTGTTTTATAAAAATCTATTTTTTGTGGAATGATTGCAAATGCCAATGCTAAATTGGTATAACCATACGTAACGCCCCATGCTGCTTTTTTATTTTTTTCTAATTTTTGTATGCCTCCGCTAATGCCCAAACCTGAAACGCTTAGGTCTGCTTGTGTACGCTCGGGTAAATCTTGGCTTTCTAAAATAAGTGCTGCAGAAAGTGCTTGGCCATACAAAGCTGAATAACCAC
>JAYTGY010000198.1:0-2288 GCA_043733065.1 Ferruginibacter sp. | reverse complement strand
TGTATTTGGAGGTGTTTACGATGAAGAATTTGAAGAAATAACGACTTTATTGTTTGAAAAAGTATAACTCGGACAGATCATTTGTGTTTATTCTGACCTTTCTGTAGCTGAATTAAAAAATGCTCCTGAAAATGTTCGAGATTTTTTTCAAGCATTACCAAAAGAAAACATGGAATTTGTGCAAGTAACCGAAGATGCTTTTAAACTTGCTCAAATGTATATTGATGAAAAAGTTGTAGGGATAAAAAGTGCAGATGATTGCAGACATATTACAACTGCTACACTAAGTAAAGTGGACTACTTAATTAGTTGGAATTTTAAACATATTGTAAATGTTTTTAGAATACGTGGATATAACGCTGTAAATTTACGTAATGGTTATATTCAGCTTGATATTAGATCACCAAAAGAAATTGTAAACGATGAAGACGAAAGTTAAAATAGAAAAAACATTTGATACTGTAAAAGTTTTTAGGGCAATAAAAGAAAAAATTGCGAAAGAAACAGACAAAATGAATTTTACAGAATTCAAAGAATATTTGAATAAAAATCAAATTACGAAAGCAAAATAATTTATACGAAATAGAATTCAAAATGCACTACATCCCACAAATTATCTTCCTAGCACTCACAGGTTTTGCTGTATGGCTTTTTACAAAAAACATTACCCGCATTCGTAAAAATATTTTTCTTGGCAAGCCAGAAGAATTTAAAGGCGATAGCAAACTTCGTTGGAGAAATGTTGTTTTATTAGCACTAGGGCAACGCAAAATGTTTAGCAAGCCCTTTGTAGCGGTTATGCATTTTATTATTTATGCAGGTTTCATCATCATCAATATAGAGGTATTAGAAATTATTTTAGATGGTTTGTTTGGAACACACCGTTTGTTTCTTGGCATGCTTGGTGGCTTATATACTTTTGCCATAAACTTTTTTGAGATATTAGCATTTGGCGTTTTAATCGTTTGTGTAGTTTTTTTAGCAAGAAGAAATATTGCTAAGATAAAACGTTTCATGAGCAAAGATTTAAACGGATGGCCTCGTAGCGATGCCAATTATATTTTGATTGCAGAAATTATTTTAATGTCGCTTTTTTTAATCATGAACACAACAGACAGAGCATTACAAATACAAGGCAGTGAACATTATCATCAAACAGGTAATTTTGTAATCTCAGGTTTTTTAGCTCCATTGTTCGAAAATTTTTCTACCACAACTTTAATATTTATAGAGCGAAGTTGTTGGTGGTTGCACATTGCAGGCATTTTTGTTTTCTTAAATTATTTGCCATACAGCAAACACTTGCATGTAATATTAGCTTTTCCTAATTCTTATTATGGCAAACTGCAACCAAAAGGCGAAATGGAAAATATGGTAAGCGTACAAAACGAAGTAAAGTATATGATGCAGCCTGAGCTTGCCCCAACTGGAGAGCAAGCCCCAGTAAAGTTTGGCGCAAAAGATATTTTTGATTTGAAATGGACAAGCCTCATGGGTGCGTATGCATGTACAGAATGCGGACGCTGCTCATCTGCATGCCCAGCAAACATGACGGGCAAATTATTGAGTCCACGAAAAATAATGATGGATACTCGTGATCGTTTGCAAGAAGTAGGAAAAAACATAGAAAAGAATGGCAGCTTTGTAGATGATGGAAAAACGTTGTTAAATGATTTTATAACTGTAGAAGAATTACGTGCATGTACCACCTGCAATGCATGTGTGGAAGAATGTCCGGTAAGTATTTCGCCACTCGATATTATTATAGAACTACGCCGCAGCCTCATTATGGAAGACAGCAATGCACCACAAGAATGGAATGGAATGTTCACCAATATTGAAACAAACTTTGCACCATGGAAGTTGAGTCCTGATGAGAGAGATAAATGGGCCGAGGAAATGAATAATTAGTAGTTAATAATTAATATTGTTTCATAATTGATGCTTTTTTTCTAAAATATAAGCTGGATAATTTTCGAAAAAAGTTTAAACCTTGCATCAGAAAAAATTATTCATTATCAATTATTCATTATTAATTGGTTTCTTCTTAAGTATCTTCCACAAAGTTATCAACGCCGTTAACGCAAATATTCCACCAATTACCCAATTTAAATACTGCTGAGAATTTGCAATTCGACTCACCATCCATTTTCCACCAAAAATAAACACACAGTTACCAGCCAATGTACCAAGCCCAATACCAACTATATAATAATTGTATTGTGCATTTACAGGTTCTAATATTTTTTTAGAAAACAACACAGTGCTCCATCCAAACCAAAAAGGTA
>JAYTGY010000197.1:0-1561 GCA_043733065.1 Ferruginibacter sp. | reverse complement strand
TTAATAATTGAAACAAAATTTAAAAGACATTTGGATAATCTTTCAACCATTTAATAAGTCTCACAAACCATTTACTAAATTCAGCAAGTAGCAGAAATATATTCATTGCATATTTGCTTTTTAAAAAATACCCCTTTTAGGGGATATTTTAAGATAATGAAACGTTTTACTTTTGTGTTTTATTTTAAACCTAGTTATTCTTTTAGAATTTTAAAATATTATAGAATGTATTAAAAAAATTTATTATATTTGAGTAACATTTAGCAATGACTAATTAATTTTTTATAGAACTTGTTTATCCAATTCAATAAAACCACAACTTAAAATCAATAACATTAATATTTAAAATCATTATCCCCCCAAATGGTTTTTATATTTTTTTGTATAAATAATTGTTCGATACCTTCTGAAAGCTAACTTCTCTGCACCTCTATGATGATATTAATTCTTCATCATAAAAAAAATACAAATGAAAAGAAAACTTACACTTGCTCTTACGAGCATGGCGCTGCTTTTTTGTATAAGAGGGCAGGGTCAGAGTATCTCACCTTTTGCGCTCAATGCCTCTGGTGGTAGTTTCGATAATTCTTCATCTTATACTCGATACGAGTGGAGTTTTGGTGAGCTTGTGCTCACTGATACTTACACTGCATTGGGTGGAAATCTTATTCTAACACAAGGAATTTTACAACCTTGTACTGATAGAGTAGATAAGGATTTAGAGATTTTACTTTTTGGTATAAATGAGTGGAAAATTTTTCCAAACGTTACAACTGGTCCTTTCGAATTAGACTTTTTCTTAAACATACCTGGCCAAATGGAATTGCAACTTACCGATGCAATGGGAAGGGTATTGAACACCCGAAGTTTTCAATACCACTGCTGCGATCGTATAGAAAGGTATAATATAAGTAACATGCCAAATGGCGTGTATTTTATAAATGCACGGTTTACGCCCGAAAGAGGAAATATAGCTGAAGCATTTAGGGTACGAAGAGAAGGTACTTTTAAAGTAGTAAAAGGAAGGTAGCAGTTGAAGCAATTGGCAATAAGCAGTTCTCAATTTGCAAATTCCTTACCTAAAACTTTTTCAACAATTAATTAAATTTTTAAAACATTTACAATGAAAAAAATATTATTACAATTATGTGTAGCATTACTATTTGTATCTGCTGCATCAGCACAAGCACCAGGCATTTTTAATTATCAAGCAGTAGCAAGAAATGCGGTTGGCAATGCTTTAGCCAGTAAAAATATTGGCATTAAAATAACTGTGCACGATGGCTCTGCAACAGGGCCAACGGTGTATAGCGAAACAAGAACATTAACCACAAATCCGTTTGGGTTATTTAATGTACAAATAGGAAGCCCAGGTGCGGGTAATGTAAGTGGAACAGTGGCGGGTGTAAATTGGGCTACAGGTACAAAATTTTTACAGGTAGAAATGGATCAAAATGGTGGTTCCTCTTTTGTTGATATGGGTACTACACAATTAGCAAGTGTGCCTTTTTCTCTAAATGCTGCTGGCGCTCCTCCTATTGGGCCGGCAGGTGGAGATTTA
>JAYTGY010000196.1:0-7413 GCA_043733065.1 Ferruginibacter sp. | reverse complement strand
AAAAAAAATCTCAAATACTCATGGGCTATTTTTAACCCATAAAATAAAATAAGTAAAACAAAACGGATTATTTTTCCACATATCGAAGCCATTTTGTTTCATAATTCTACGAAATAATAATTCTACAGAAAAATATTTACATACAATAAATAATGCAAATCATTATTTTATCCATAAAATAATATCTATATTGTCATATTTTTGTTTATTTTACATTTTATACACAATAAAATACACAAAAAAGCATTTAATAGTTACGTATTGAACCGAATACCCTAATTTTCAATAAAATTCAATACAACAACACACATAGAATCTTGCGCTTTACTACATTTTTTTAAAAGAAAAATAAAGTATCATGTTAAGATTTGTACCAAAAAGCAAAGCAGTAGCAATATTTATTATTGTATGTTTTAGCTTTATGAAAACTTTTGCAGCAAATGAGCCTATACCAACTGGGTCGTTTATTGTGAATATGGGTGTAACTCCACAAACGTATAGCAATGGCGTTAAACCATGGGGCATGCTTCATGATTTAATAAAGAACTATCGAGTACAAGTAAAATGGATTATAAATCCAACGAAAGCAAAAGATGGTATAGACTTTAGTCATAATAATATTGACTATAGAGGCGGTACGTTTATCATTCCAGCAAAATTTAGAACTGCAGCAGTTAATGCACGCATTGTATATTGGCAAAGCCAAGGTGTGCAAGGTGCTACTTCTGTTTCCGATTTTAATATAGATGTTACTTACACCTTGAAATATACACCAAGGTGGACTTTCGATTTTCAAAATGGAAATATTGCTTTGGCATTTTTAGATGCAGCACTTATTCCTACGGCTAGTTATCCAAAAAAATTACCCGAAGAATTAAATACATGCGATGATTTATTTGTAATGCCTCATGCTGATCCTACTTGGGATACACACAAAAATATGTATTATTGGAACCAATCTAACAGAGGTTGGATTTGGGGAGGTTGTCATGCAACGAGTGTGATAGAGAACATGGTTAATCCATTGGACTCATCTGTGAAAATGAATTTTCTTTCGCAAAATGGATTATTACTTTGGGGCGATCATGCTGATGGAACTCCACCTTATAGCTATAGGTATCCGAATGATCCTGAAATGCAATTTATGGGAGTAGCAGATGATGCTATGCAGAATGGATCGGAGCAAGTTTTTTTACCTAAGACAGGTGGTTGGAGACCAACAACTAAAGTAGCCGTATATGATGCTACACAAATAAATGTACCTGCTACTTCGCCTGGCGAAGCCGCTGCAATTGTGTATGGTAGAGCTTTTGGAGATGTTACACGAGGCGAAGTAATGTACACTGGTGGTCACAATATTGAGAGAGGTTCTAACAATCCTGATGCGGTTGCTGCCATACGAGCATTTTATAATTTTTCTTTTTTATCGGTATATGATAAAGCATTAAACCCATCTATTGTTGGGCCAATTAATTTGACATCATTAACTTCTAACACATATAGAGTTTCTATTCCTATCAATCCTGCTTCTGCAAATTATTTTTATAAATGGTCATCATCATGTGGTGGTACATTTAGTAATTCATTTGATACAGTAACGGTGTTTACTGCTCCATCTGTGAGTACATGCGGCCCATGTACGCTTACGTGTACTGTAACTGATGGATGTGGTAGAGAATATTATCAATCTTTTGATGTAACAATTTGTCCTGCTGCACCACCAGTTGCATTAGATAAAACAATGACATTAATTAGTAACCCCGATGGTAGCATTGGTAAAACAATAGGAGATGTTGTGCCATTAGCAGGTACAGATGAAGATGGAATGGTGGTAAGCTATGTTTTAAAATCTTTACCAAGCAATGGTGTTTTGAGTTATGATAATGATAATAATATTGCTACCGCAAATACAATAATTAGTTCTTTGCCAGCTGGCGAATTAATTTTATCTCCTGCGCAAATGAAAACGTTGAACTTTGATCCTAACAACGGATTTGGAAGTGCAACTAGTTTTCAATACACGGTTATTGATAATAGTAACTTGAGAGATTTGACTCCTGCTACATATACAATCCCTGTAAACCCGCCACCAGTGGCTATTACAAAAATATGTACACCAGTAGCTAGCAATGCAGATGTACAAAATATGTGTGCTTTAGAAGCTACTGATAATGGAGCTATTAAAGGATATAAAATAACTTCTTTACCACCAATAACGCAGTGCACAATTTATAGTAGTGAAAGTGAAGTATATGTTGGACAATTTTTAACACCAATACAAGCAGCAGCTTTGCAATACAAACCTTCAGGCACTTATGTTGGTTATGCTGAAGTGTTGTTTACGGCTATTGACAATAATGAAGCCATTGATAATACACCTGCTACAATAACATTACAAATGGTAAATCAACCACCAGTTGCATCAGATGTATCTAGTGCTGCCATTGCAAATCCAGTAGGTTCTACAAAGTTTAATGTAATGCCATTGAAAGCAGAAGATAAAGATGGTAGTGTTGGATATTACAAAATAATTTCATTGCCTACCACCATCGAAGGCGTTTTATATTATAACAATGGGACAAGCTATGTAACAGTTACGCCTAACCAAGTATTAACGATTGCACAAGCATCTTCTTTAATGTTTGACCCAGTTGATGTGTTAAATGGTGTAGCAGATTTTACTTATACAGCCGGCGATAATAATGGATTGGAAGATAACACACCTGCTATTATGTATTTGCCTACACAGCAAGTACCGCCTGTTGCACATGATACTACCAATAATCCTATTTATACTGGTGCAACTTGGAAAACATTATTTGCAATAACAGCTACCGATCCTGATGCAACAAATACAATTGTTTCTTACAAAATATTAAGCATTCCTGCAGCTACAGAAGGGAAATTGAGATATACAGTTGGTACTACAAATACAAATATAGTTGTGGGAACTGTTATACCAGCATCTGCTGCTGGTGCCATTCAGTTTGATCCTATTGTTGGATTTACTGGTGTGGCAGAGTTTACTTTTACGGCCACAGATAATGAGCAATTGATAGATAAGAGTCCAGCTGTAGTGAAAATACCTGTGGTAAATCAAGCGCCATCTGTACCAGATTTTATAGCACCAGCAATGCTTAATAATTTACCAAAAACGACTATACAAACAATATCAGGAAGTGACCCCGATGGTAAGCCATTAAAATATGGTATTATACTTTCTGTACCAGATTCTATAAAATATGGTAAGCTATATTTAGGAGATGTTTTGGTACAGCCAGGCGATATTATAATGCCCAACGTTGCGAGCACTATAAGTTTTCACCCAGCACCAAATAGCAGAGATACAGCTGTGTTTACTTACAATGTGGCTGATGAAGGTTTCATGACAGATCCTACTCCGGGTTATTACAAAATTCCAATTGTATCGTCTAATACTGCACCAGCATCTAGAGATACAACTTTGGCTAATATTAATACAAGTGCTGTTGTTAATAATTGTTTGCCATTAATAGGTACAGATACTGATGGTTCGGTAGAAGGTTTTGTGTTAACAGCAATACCAACAGCAGCACAAGGAATACTCTATGTAAATAATATACCTGCTCTTGTAAATCAAACAGTATCTTTATTAAGTGCATCAAAAATTACTTTTGTGCCATCCGGTAGTTTTGCAGGAAATATTTCTTTCAGTTATAAGAGTTTTGATAATGAAGGAACTTTTTCTAACGTAGCAAAGCAAAATATTAAAATTGTAAATACACGACCAGTTGCAATCAGTAAAACAATAATCGAAATTAAAAAATCGGCTACTATAAAAATTCCTGCACCTACAGCTACAGATGCAGATGGCAGTATTGTAAATTATAAAATATTATCGTTACCTACATTGGGTACATTGCAAGTAGATGCGCTAGGTACTAATGTTTATACAAATATTGTAGCTAATCAAGTTTTGACTGCTGATCAAGCAAAGCGTATAAGAATAATTACGGGAAATGTAATTGGCAATACGAGTTTTAATTTTACAGTTATTGATAATATAAACGATTCTAGCAATGTAGCTGTTTACACCATCCCAGTATCTGGATCAAACATAAACCAGCTACCAGTAGCAAGTGCAATAATTACAAACAATATTATTTTTAATAATGCAGCATCTTCTATCAACCCATTATCTGCTATCGATTATGATGGTAGTATAAATAGCTATAGAATTTTATCAATACCTCCAAGTTATTATGGTACGCTTTGGTACAATATAGGTGGAAGCACTTATGATTCTATAACAATTGGTGATAAATTAATTACAATAGCACAAGCAGCAACACTAAAATTTAAACCTTCGGGATTATATTATGGTCCAGTTAAGTTTACATATTATGCTTATGATAATGATGGATCGTTGAGTAATTTATCATCATTTGTAATTAATGTAGCCAATACAGATCCTGTATCTAATGACATTACAACTGCTGCAATATCTAGTAATAGCGGTCCAGCATTTATTCAATCATTATCTGGTACAGACGAAAGTGCTGTAGAAAGTTTTACCATTACAACTTTGCCATCTACAAATAGTGGGGTATTGGTAATGGATGGTAGTCCGATAAAATTAGGACAGCTTATTCCAATGATGTATGCAAATAGATTGGAGTTTGACCCAAGTGCTGGCTTTACTGGTAATGCAACATTTAATTATGTAGCCAACGATAATTTTGGAGCTACAGATAAAACGGCCGCTTTATTTACTATTCCAGTTATAAACTTTGCACCAGAAGCAATAGAAAATAATAGCCAAGTAATAACAAATGCCATTGGTACAGCTGCTAAAGCAATATCTGGTTTGCAGGCAGCGGATAATGATGGTAGCATTGCATCTTATACTATTTTAACACTACCTACCAACGGCGTTTTATTGGTAAATAATGTTGCAGTAACAACAGTGCCTGCTACAGGTTTTGTAATCACATTGGCACAAGCGAATCAACTTTCGTTTAATCCTAATGATAACTTTAGTGGTACAACATCTTTTGATTATACTGCTACAGATAATTTGGGCGCTAAAGATTTAACAGCGGCATCTTATAAAATATATGCAAACGTGCCACCAGTATCGCAAAGTATAATTAATGCTGCGTTCACAGAAAATGCAGTTGTCAATTTGCCAATAGCGCCACTTGTAGCTACAGATGATGTGAGTGTTTCTTTCTACAGCATTTTATCTCTGCCAGCCACTACTGAAGGTGTGTTGTATTTAAATGCTGTTGCTATTACTTCACTTAGTCAAGTACAAAATTTAAGTGTTGGTCAGGCATCGCAACTTCGCTTTGCATCTACAAATACTTTTAAAGGAGCAATTTTTACTTATACTGCTACCGATAATTTAGGAATAATAGATGTAACACCATCTGTGTATATTATTCCATCGGCAAAAGCAGGCGTGTTGCCAATAAAATTATTATCATTCACTGGTTCAAAAGTGGATAATGATAATGAATTGAAATGGTCAACATCGCAAGAAATAAATCTTAAGCATTTTGAATTGGAGCACAGCATTGATGGAAATAATTTTGTAACAATAAGTATGGTAAGCGCAAAAGGTAATACTACTTCTATTAATGATTATGCTTACACAGATAAATCAGTAACTGCTGGTAAGCATTATTACAGATTAAAATCAGTGGATAATGAAGCTAAGACAACGTTCTCATCTATTGTTACACTTAGTAGGAGTGGAAGCAGTAGTTCAGAAATATCTGCTGTTAGTCCAAATCCTTTTAAGATAAAACTTGCTGTTAATTATGAATCGGATAATAATTCAGCCATTAGTATTCGTATTGTAAATACAGAAGGAAAAACTATGAGAGTAGAAAAAGCAAAAGTTATTAAAGGAAGCAATACATTGTACATTGATAATTTAAATGGGTTGCCAGCCGGAAATTATATTCTTATTATAACTGATGCAGCTAAAAAATCTACATCACAAATTATTAAAATTTAAAAAAATAAAATCGTACAATTAATAAAAAAGCTATCCAATTGGATAGCTTTTTTAATTGAAAAATATTTTTTTACTTCATCGTAAAACTCTCCAAAAACTTAGTTGTAAAATTCCCACTTTTAAAATCTTCGTTTTGCATTAACTGTAAATGAAAAGGGATGGTTGTTTTTACACCTTCAATTACATATTCGCTCAAAGCCCTGTACATAGTATTGATGGCTTCTTCACGGGTTTGTGCTACCGTAATTAATTTTGCAATCATACTATCGTAGTAAGGTGGAATTACATAGCCTGCATATACATGACTATCTACACGTACACCATGCCCGCCTGGTTGGTGCAGTACAGTAATTTTTCCTGGCGACGGACGAAAATCGTTGTATGGATCTTCGGCATTTATTCTACATTCAATGGCATGCATTTGAGGATAATAATTTTTACCACTTACTTTTTCGCCTGCTGCTACTTTTATTTGTTCTTTTATTAAATCGTAATTAATAACTTCTTCTGTTACACAATGCTCTACTTGAATACGAGTATTCATTTCCATGAAATAAAAATTGCGATGCTTGTCCACCAAAAATTCGATGGTACCAACGCCTTCATAGTTTATACACTTTGCAGCTTTTACAGCTGCATCGCCCATGCGCTCACGCAATTCATCGGTCATAAATGGAGAAGGACTTTCTTCTACTAATTTTTGATGACGGCGTTGTATGCTACAATCTCTTTCGCTTAAATGACATGCATTGCCATATTGATCGCCCACCACTTGAATTTCTATATGGCGTGGTTCTTCAATATATTTTTCCATGTATAGGCCATCATTTTTAAAAGATGCTGCAGCTTCCGTTTTTGCATTATCAAAGTTTTTTTCTATTTCACTTTCTTCCCATACCAAGCGCATGCCTTTGCCACCACCACCTGCAGTTGCTTTCATTATTACTGGGTATCCTATTTCTCTTGCTGCTTCTATTGCATGTTCAGCATCACGTAATAATCCATCAACACCTGGTACAACTGGTACACCTGCTGCAATCATGGTTGCTTTTGCAGTTACTTTATCGCCCATGGAGTTTATCATTTCTGGTGTGGGTCCAATAAATTTTATTCCATGGTCACCACAAATTTTTGCAAACTTGCTATTCTCTGCAAGGAAACCATAACCAGGATGCACAGCATCAGCATTGGTAATTTCGCAAGCTGCAATAATATGAGGTATATTTAAATAGCTATCCATGCTTGCAGGCTTGCCTATGCATACGGCTTCGTCTGCAAATTTTACATGCAAGCTATCTTTATCTGCAGTAGAATAAACTGCTACTGTTTTAATGCCCATTTCTCTGCATGTACGAATAACTCGTAATGCTATTTCTCCACGGTTTGCAATTAATATTTTCTTAAACATA
>JAYTGY010000195.1:0-2463 GCA_043733065.1 Ferruginibacter sp. | reverse complement strand
CCGATGCACGAGTTGGAATGTTTTTGAGTGGGGGAATAGATTCTACGATACTTGCAAACCTTGCGGCCAATAAAATTCAGAAAAACTTACATACACTATCTATTTATTTTGATGAAGAAAATTATTCCGAAAAAAAATACCAAGATATTGTAGTAAAAAAACTTAACAGCAATCATCATTCTTATTTATTAAAAGAAGCTGATTTTCATAAAAGTTTTCCTGCTATTATTGATGCTATGGATATGTCATCTTGCGATGGAATAAATACATGGTTCATTAGCAAGTATGCAGCAGCAGAAGGATTGAAAGCTGTTTTGTCTGGTGTAGGTGCAGATGAATTATTTGGAGGATACCCATCTTTTAATAGAATTGGGAAAGCATTGTTGTTACAAAAATTACCCAAAGCTTCTTTGCAAGTATTTGGTTTGGATATGAATAAAAAACTTAGTCGTTTATCTTATTTAAATATTGAAGGAATAAGAGGTGTGTATCTTTTTTTGAGAGGACATTTTACACCTACACAAATTGCAGCACAATTGGGTGCTTACGAAAAAGATATTTGGCAAACACTTCAAACATTTCCTGCATCGCCAGTATTAAATAATATTACTACAAAAAATAAAGCAAGTTGGATGGAATTTAACATGTACATGCAAGACCAATTGCTTAGAGATGCAGATGTAATGAGTATGGCACATGGTGTAGAAATACGAGTACCATTTTTGGATAATGAAATTATAAAGCCAGCATTTTCTATTGCAGAAAATATTAAATATAAAGGCACATTGCCTAAACAATTATTGATAGATACTTTTGAAAAAATATTGCCACGAGAAATTTGGGATAGACCAAAAATGGGTTTTAGTTTTCCTTTTGCTGAATGGTTGCGTAATAGCACTTATGTAAAAGAATTGCAACAGAGTAATAATTTGCACACAAAAAAAATAGTGAAAGAATTTTTGGCTGGCAAATTGCATTGGAGCAGAATAATGTCGTTGATTGTATTAAAATTTAGGCATTCGTAAAAGATTATTTTTTTTAAATGAGCTTACTTTAATTATAAATAGTTTCAGTACATTTTTTTACAAAAAATTAATATAGCCACTAAGGCTCTAAGACACAAAGGAAAAATGCAAAGCATTTTTTCTACTTCGTGCCTTTGCGCCTTTGTGACAAGAAATATTTTTGGAAGCGAAGCTTCCGGAAATTATCTTTAGTAAGTAATATAAAAGCGTTTATAAACTTATTTTATCAGCAAAATTTTATTTTTAACACTCAAAGTATTTTCTGCCACTGGCGGTATAGAAAAAGTATGCAGAGTAGCAGGAAAAGCTTTGTATGAATACGGATTGGAAAATAGTATTCCTATTCGTATTTTAAGTATGCATGATGGTAAAGAAGCTGCAGATGATAATCCTTATTTTCCTGCCGATATTTTTTCGGGATTTGAAGCAGCAAAAGCCAATTTTATTTTGAAGGCAGTAAGCGAAGGTTTAAAAAGCAACATTGTAATTCTTAGTCATATAAATTTGCTGGTAGCTGCATGGTTAATAAAAAAAGCTTCTCCAAAAACAACTATTATATTGATGGCTCATGGTATAGAAGTTTGGAAGCCGTTTACTAAACGACAATTAACTATGCTAAGGGCTTGCGATAAAATTGTATCGGTAAGTAATTTTACAAAAGAAAAAATACAAACACTTCATCATTTGCCAAGTGAAAAATGTTTGGTGTTGAATAATTGTATAGATCCTTTTTTGCTAAGGCCATCTGAAAAAAAACGTAGTGCAGTTTTAATGAAGCGTTATGGCATTAGCAATAACGATATTGTTTTACTTACACTTACTAGATTATCTTTTAGAGATAGATATAAAGGATACGATTATGTATTAACATCATTGGCAAATATTGTAGAAGAAAATAAAAATGTAAAATATATACTTGCAGGAAGCTACGAAGCATCTGAGAAAAAATATATTGATGAAATGATTGTAAGGTTTGGACTGAAAGAACATGTAATTATTACAGGATTTTTGGCCGAAGAAGAATTGCCAGCGCATTTTGCTTTGGCAGATATATATGTAATGCCGAGTGTAAAAGAAGGTTTTGGAATTGTATTTGTTGAAGCCATGTACTACGGAACGCCTGTGATAGCTGGTAATGCAGATGGATCTACAGATGCATTGCTGCATGGCAAACTTGGAATATTGATAAAGCCCGATGATACATTGGCAATTACAGATGCGTTGCAAAAAATGATTACAAATAAAAATTATTACAAACCCAATCAAGAATTGTTGATGGAAAATTTTGGGTACGAAAATTATAAGAGAAAGTTGGAAGCGGTAATAAGTGTTGAAGATTGAAAGTTGTTGAAAATTGTTGAAAGGTTGAAAAGTTGAAAGGTTGAAAAGTTGAAAGGTTGAAAGCAAAAATTTAAATGGAAAAAATAATTACAGAAGA
>JAYTGY010000194.1:0-4266 GCA_043733065.1 Ferruginibacter sp. | reverse complement strand
AAGGGTACAGAAGTTTTATCTTCTTTTAAGAAAGAAGGCAATATAATAACACTTACCATCGTTGATAACGGGGTTGGATTTAATGAAACAGAAATAGCCCAAAAACGAACACTTGGATTATTGGGAATGAAGGAAAGAGTGGCATTAATAAATGGTACATATCAAATAACAGGAAACAATGGAAATGGGATGGGCGCATCTGTAATAATTACAGTACCTTTATCTTAATTAAATTTATCATATAACAAAAACCAACATGATAAGGATTTTAGTAGCAGATGATCATATTGTAGTAAGGCGTGGCCTAAAAATGATTTTATTGGAAGGGTTTCCGGGAGCTCATATTGAAGAAGTAGGCGATGCCGAAGATTTGATTAAGCAAGTAATGAAAGCAGATTGGGATGTTGTAATAAGCGATCTTAGCATGCCTGGGCGCAGTGGTTTAGATGCTTTAATTCAGATAAAGCCGATGAGACCAAATTTACCAATCTTAATTTTAAGTATTCATCCCGAAGAGCAATATGCCATAAGAGTATTAAAAGCTGGTGCTTCTGGCTACTTAAGCAAAGATATGGCACCAGACGAATTGGTAAATGCAGTACAAAAAGTAATGCTAGGTAAAAAATATATTACTCCATCAATTGCCGAAAAATTAGCTTCGGTTTTTGATCAAGATCAAACAAAACTCCCACACGAAACTTTATCTGATAGGGAATTTGACGTTTTAAAAATGCTTGCAACAGGAAGGTCTGTTTCGGAAATTGCTGAAACTTTATTTTTGAGTGTTACAACCGTAAGTACGTACCGTGCACGTATAATTACGAAGATGAATTTAAAAAATAATGCAGAATTAACACTGTATGCTATCGAAAACAAGCTGATATAGAGCAAATTGCCTATAGAAATTTTACTACTAAAAATTGGTAATTATACTACAAGTTCATAATGTGGTAAAATTTATGTTTGTAGCTAAACTAACTCATTCTGCTGCAAGATAAAAAATTAAAAGTACTCTTAGTTGATGATGCTTTACTGATTACCAATAGAATCTCTGAAATGATTAGAGAGATTCCTTGTGTGTCAGATATCTTTATAGCACATGAAGGCGAAACTGCATTAAAAAACCTAGCCGATATTGAACTCGATATGGTTTTATTAGACATACATTTACCTGATAAAAGTGGTATAGAAATACTAGAACATATTGTAAACAATTACCCACATATAAAAATAATAATGGTTACCAACAAAGCTTCTCAATATTATAGAGGACTTTGTATGACTATAGGAGCTCATTATTTTATAGACAAATCGAAGGAGTTTGAAATGATTCCATCTATCATAGAAACGTATTGCTAATCATTACTCGTATATACGTTTTATAGCTGTTTTATATTTTTCGAAAATAACTTTTCTTTTCAATTTTAATGTAGGTGTAAGCTCCCCACTTTCTATTGTCCATTCATCTGGCAATAACTCAAACTTTTTTACTTGCTCTACGTGGTTAAAAAATTTATTGAAAGATTCTATCAATTCTTTATATAATCCACGTACTTTAGGATTATGTATTGCATCTTCATTTGTTGTAAAAGGAATATCTTGAGAGCGCATCCATTCTTTTACATTTGGCATAGATGGTACTATTAATGCACTTACAAATTTTTCTTCTGCGCCTATTATCATTATCTGTTCTACAAAAGGAGATTCCTTCATTTTGTTTTCGATAGGCTGAGGCGCCACATATTTACCCCCGCTCGTTTTAAACAATTCTTTTTTTCTGTCTGTTATTTTTAAAAATTTTTTATCTTCAAAAACACCAATATCGCCTGTATGCAACCAGCCATCAATAACTGTTTCGGCTGTTAATTGTGGTTGTTTATAATAACCCATCATTACACTTGGGCCTTTTACACATATTTCTCCATCTTCCATTAGCTTTACTTCTTGCCCTACTATTACTGGGCCTACAGTGCCAAATTTTAATCCACCTTTTCCCTTTCTACTCACTGTTATTACTGGGCTATTTTCTGTAGGGCCATAACCTTCGTAAATAGGAATTTTTGCAGCAGTAAAAATTCTTATAAGCCTTACTTGGCAAGCAGCACCACCAGTAATAATTCCTTTTATATTATTGCCCAACCCTTCTCTCCATTTACTAAAAATTAATTTATTTGCAATCTCCAATTGAATATTATACCAGAGCCCACCACTTTTTATGTTATCGTATTTATTGCCCAATGCCACAGCCCAATAAAATAATTTCTTTTTTAAACCAGTAAGTTTAGCTCCCTTTTCCATTATTTTTTCATACACTTTTTCTAGCAACCTTGGTACGGTACAAAAAATAGTAGGTTTAACTTCTTTTAAATTTTCGCCAATAGTTTCCATGCTTTCGGCAAAATAAATAGAGTGTGCGGTAAATATAAAAATGTAACAAACTATTCTTTCAAAAATATGATTGAGTGGCAAAAAACTTAATGAACGTCCGTTAACATCATCTTCAAAAGGAAAACTTTTTACGCCATTTAATATATTGGTAACAATATTTTTGTGGCTTAGCATTACACCTTTTGGAAAACCTGTAGTGCCAGATGTATAAATGATGGTAGCACAATATTCTGCCTTAATGTTTTTCTTTACAAGCTCCATGGTAGCCATATCTTGATCCGTAATATTATCAAAAATGCTTTTCCAAAATGGCAATTTTATTTCTTCATCAAAAGTATAGATACTTTGCAAAGTGGGTACATTTTCTTTTATAGATATTGCTTTATCTGAAATTTCTTGCCCACTTACAAAAGCAATTTTTATAGAAGCGTCGTTAAAAATATATTGCAATTCATTTACTGTAGTTGTAGGATATATTGGGCAAAGCACAGCGCCAATTTGCTGACAAGCCATATCAAGTATGAGCCACTCCGGTCTATTTTTAGAAATAAGTCCCACCTTATCTTGATTCTCCACAGTAAAATTATTGCCTCCAATGCCAAGTTTTAATAATCCTGCACTCAATTTATTAACAAGGCTTATTACCTCACTTGTACTAAGTGGAACCCAAGCTCCATTTATTTTAGCCGTCAATAAATCTGCTTTAGGAAATTTTTCTTGCTGATAGTATAAAAAATCGAATAGTCTTGATTGTTCGTTCATAATTTTGGAATTTTAAGAAGAAGGAACTGAATAATACCCCTGCTTTTAAAAAGTAAATCTCATTTTTTTCAACCGATAAACTAAGTTATATAAAAAAAGCCACTCTTTTTGAATGGCGTAAAAAATATTTTTTTTTGAAAAGAATAATGCAGTAAAATATTTTTCATTTTATTGATAATATTGCCCGCTAGGTATTTTAAAAATTCTGCTTTTTTGAAATTTTGAAAACGCTGCACTTTCTGTACTGTGCGTCTTTATCCAATTTTGATAAGATGCTTCATTTTCTGCTGCCGCAAAAAGCCATTGGTTATATGGCTCAAATAAGCCTTCTTTTAATAACAGCTGTTGATATTCAAAAAGTTTAAACGTGGGCTTATTGCCACTTGCAAACCAATCTATAATAAAACGAGATCGTATCATAGAAAGTGATTCTACATTTATACCTTGGTTAGATTGAATGCCTTGTTTTTCCAATGCTTCTACATATAATTTTGAGAATGCTTTATTACTTTTATAATTTTTTGCCGCAGTAATATCTGTAAATAATCTTTTATAACTTTCTATAATTACTTTTTTAATTTGATTAGCTTTTGGATTAGTAGGCTCCATATTAGCAAAAATTTCGCCATATAAAATACACCACACATTGTTATTACTAGCAAAATAAAACCTTGCAGCGTTATAATAATTTTTACTGTACGAAGGAGCTAGCTCTATTCCCTTTTCCCAATTTTTTATAGCATCTTTATTATTATTTGCAGCAATTTGTAGCTCTCCTAATTCATTGTATAAATACCCACTTTCTGGAAATACTTTTATACCCTTCTTAAATATTTTTTCGCTTTCTTTTGGTTTGTTTAATTGCTTATAAATATTGCCTGCAATTAAAAAACATTGGTCATCGGCATCTTTACTTTCTAATACAGGCTTTATAATTTCTAATGCCTTTTCATTGTTTTGCACATAAAAATAGCTGAGTGCTAAATCTTTTCCGATAGCAGTATTATTAGGTTCTTTTTCTAAACAGCGATTTAAAATTAATACCGCATTGGCATAATCGCCTTGGCGCATAAATATTTTGGCAGTTGCTTGCAGCTCTGCAGTGGTTTGTGCAAA